>CAVCKM010000151.1:0-7257 GCA_963602765.1 Alistipes putredinis
CTGAAGATAATATGCTCCTGCATTTGGCTATGTGCCATATCTGTCAAGGAGATATTTTCTGCAAAAGTACTGTTTTTCTGTGAAACTGCCAAAGGAAAGGGCGAAATTTCTCGCAAACCTGCGCCCACGGCGGAAATGTAGCCTTACGAATCTGCATTTTTTGGAAAATAGAAAAACATTACGTAACTTTGCAGCAAATTTTTTGGGGGGACTATGCTCCAAAAACAACAGGAGGCAGCAATATGGAAAAAATTCAAAATAACGAAACATACCGCCAGGTACACTTCGCCGTCATGGCAATAGAAAGCGGAGCTAAGAATCTGGGCATCACTGGCAAGGACATGCATGACCGCTTGCAGAAGCAAGGGCTTATACGCAACCGTCTATTCAAACGGTACGAAGAGTTGCATACGCAAAGCCTGCAATGGGTGGCAGACGACATTAGTGAGACACTACTGAATTGGGAGGCAGAACAATGACAATATTATACCACGGTTCCTACACGGAAGTATCATCTCCACTCGTCAAGTTGGGCAGAAACAAAGTGGACTTCGGACAAGGGTTCTACCTTACAATGCTGAAGCCCCAAGCAGAGGCATGGGCAAAGACTATATCCGAACGAAAGAAAAGGGGAACGCAAGCTGTCGTCTCAGCATTCTCCCTGAATATGGAAGGAATTAAGGCGGAAGGGTATCGTGTAAAGACATTCAAGAACTATGACCTTGAATGGCTGCAGTATGTCATAGACTGCCGCAGGGGCGGGACCTTACAGGAACCAGTACGACCTTGTTGAGGGTGGCGTGGCCAACGACAACGTCATCGACACGGTAGAAGACTACGAAAACGGAGTCATCACAGCAGAGCAGGCATTGGGACAGCTGAAGTACAAGGCTGTGAACCATCAGCTTTGCATCCTCAACCAAGATATTGTGGACAAACACTTGACATTCATTTCATCAACCATCATAAAGGAGGACTGAGGCATTATGAGGGACAACGTACTATGGCGCAAACAGAGCCGCATCATCATGATGCTGGCAGAGACTCTGCACATCAGCGCAGAACGGGCACTCGACTTGTTTTATTCCACTCAGGTGTATCTGCAACTGACAAACCCGAAAACAGGTCTGCAACTGATGAGTGACCAGTATATCATGGAAGACATCATCGACGAACTAAGAGAAGGTGGATTTCATCTTAGTTGACCGTATTTCCGTCCGGGGACAGCTGGAGGTATTTCCGCCTGGTGAGGAAGGCGTAGAGGGCGAAGCCTATGACGTGCATGGCGGCCATCATCCAGAAGGCGGCGTCGTAGCTGGTGTATTCGGCCACGATGCCGCCGAAGAGTATTCCGGCGCCCATGCCGAAGTCCCATGAGGTAAGGATGGTGGAATTGGCCGTGCCGCGCTCGTTGGAGCTGGCTATCTGGACTATCATGTTCTGGAAGGCTGGCCACAGACGGCCGTTGCCCAGGCCGATGAGCACGGCGGAGAGGTAGTACGAGGCCGTGCCGGGGAGGCTGATGAAGGCGAGGTAGCCTACGGTGGAGAGGGCGACGCCCTGCATGGCGCTCCGGGAGAGCTTGCCCTGGCGGATGGCTTTCTGGCCGAACAGGCGGGAGGCTATGAGGCCGCACGAGAGGACGAGGAACCACGTGCCGGTGGTCCGGGCGGTGCCCAGGTGCTCCTTGCCGTAGATGGCGAGGTAGTTGCTCATGAGTCCCCAGCAGAATCCGAAGGCGCAGATGTTGAGGGCTATGAACCAGCCGCGCAGGAGGAAGAAGCGGTCGAGCGACATGGGGCGGCGGCGCGGCGCGGGCTGGCGCTCGGGCTGGCGCGGACGTATCATGGCGGAGCTGACGAAGCCGACGAGGGCTATGGAGAGGGCGAGCCAGAAGAGGAGCTGGAAGGAATGGGTCTGCTGGTAGACGGCGAGGCCGACGGTGGGCCCGAGGGCGGAGCCGAGGTTGTTGCTGATGCCGTAGAAGCCGATGCCCTCGCTGCGGCGGCTGGAGGGGAGCACGTCGATGGCGACGGTGGAGTTGGCGACGGTGGACGTGCCGAAGGGGGCTCCGTGGAGGGTGCGCAGGAGGGTGAAGCTGAGCAGGGTGCCTGCCGCGAGGTAGCTGCCGAAACAGACGGCGTAGAGGGCGGTGGCGACGAGGAGCACTTTCTTGCGCGGGTACGTGTCGACGAGGTAGCCGCTGAAGAGGCGGCTGACGAGGGCCAGCAGGGTGTAGCCGGAGAGGGCCATGCCGATGGTGTCCTTCGTGGCGTGGTAGGTCTCGCTCAGGTAGAGGGGCAGGAGCGGCGTGATGAGGTAAAAAGCGAAAAACAAGGTGAAGTTTGTCAACATCACCTTGTTGTAATTGGCATTCCACAACCGCTCACGCGGTACGCGGTCTATGTAGGATTCAGAATTTGGAAAAGTCATTTTCGGGGGTGGAAGGGGAGTTATTTCTTCTTTGCGGCGTTCTCTTCCGAGAGGGGGACGGTGAAGTACTCTATCTTGCCGGACGGGTAGATGCCCTTGATGATGAGTACGGGGTCCTTGCTCTTGCCTGCCTGCTTGACGACGGTGCTGAGGTCGGAGAGGGTCTTCATCGGGGTCTCGTTGACGTTGAGCAGCACGAAGCCTGCGGGGATGCCGCGCTCGCGGAACTTGCCTGCATTCACCTTCGTCACCTTCAGACCGTAGTTGACGTCCAGCTCGGCTTTCTCCTTGTCGTTGACTTCGCGGATGACAGCGCCGAGCACGTCGAGGTCGGCGTCCTTCACTATCTTGGTGTTGCCCTGCTCGTTGCGGAGGGTGATGACGGTGGTCTTCCTGCTCTTCTTGCGCATGTAGCTGATGGTCACCTTGTCGCCGGGGCGCTTGGAGGCGAGGTACTCCTGCAGCTCTGCCATCTTGACTACCTTGTGGCCGTCGATGGCGGTGATTACGTCGCCTTCCTTGAGGTCAGAGTCGGCGGCAGCGCCGTCCTCCACCACTTTTGCCACGTAGATGCCCTCGTTGGTGCCGAGGTCCACCTCCTTCTGCTGCTCCTTCTGGGAGTCGATGTACTTGACGACATCGGTGCCCTGGATGCCGATGAGTCCGCGCTGCACGTTGCCGTACTTCTTCAGGTCGTCGACGACTTTGTTCATGATGGTGGTGGGGATGGCGAAGCCGTAGCCGATGTTGCTGCCTGTGGGCGAGGCGAGCATTGCGTTGATGCCTATCAGCTCGCCGCGCACGTTGACGAGTGCGCCGCCGGAGTTGCCCTGGTTGATGGCGGCGTCGGTCTGTATGAACGCCTCCACGCCGTTGGCTCCGAGGGAGCGTGCCTTGGCGCTGACGATGCCTGCCGTGACGGTGGCTCCGAGGTTGAGCGGATGGCCGACGGCGAGCACCCACTCGCCCACTTTGATGTCGTCGCTCGAGATGACTTTAATGGGAGTCAGGTCCTTGCCGGTCACTTTGATGAGGGCCAGGTCGGTGTTCTTGTCCGTACCGATGATGCGGGCGGAGAATTCGCGGTTGTCGCTGAGGGTGACGGTCAGTTCGTCTGCTCCCTCGACGACGTGGTTGTTGGTGACGATGTAACCGTCAGAAGAGATGATGACGCCCGAGCCTGCTCCCTCGCGCTTGGGTGTCTGCACCTTGCGCTTCTGGCTCTGCCCCTGCTGGCGCTGGCCGAAGAAGCCGAAGGGGTCGAACATGTCGCCGAAGGGGTCGCTGTTCTGTACGTCCACTTCCTGAACTTTGGAGTTCTGCACCGCCTTGATGTGTACGACGGTAGGCAGTGCCTTCTCGGCTGCGTAGGTCAGGTCAACGGGCTGACCTGCCACTGCTGCCGTGGCCGACGGGGCTGCGTTTGCCTGTATGAACGCTCCTGCAGAAAGCGTCAGCGATGCTACGCATAGTGCGGGGAAGAGATACTTGCTTGTTTTTTTCATCTTTCTTAAAGTCTGTCTGTTGTGTTCTTAAAGTCTGTCTGTTGTCTTGTGGGTCTTCAGGTTAAAAACCGACGGCAAAGTTAATTGAAAAATGAGAGAAAATAGCGCATAAGCCTATATATTTGATATTTTTTAAACTTTCCCTCGCCCATCTTAACGTGTCTTTATCATTCATTCTTTGCGTTTCGTACTTTTTCACACATAAACAGGGGGCCGCCGGGCCGGGAAGTCGGAAGGTGTGGGGATTGTAATGTGCGACTTGACAATAAGTGTAATGTCCGATATTGCAAAAACAGTCCTAAAATGAGTTGTAGGCGGTTGACAGAAATCAATTTTTCGGCTATAAAACGGAAAAAGTGCAGAAAATTGATTGCATCATACCGAAAATCGGTGTACCTTTGCAATGTGTTTTTCATAGTATTAGATTTAAGGTTAACAAAGATCGGGGACTCAGCGGAGTCCCTTTTTTTATTTTATACGACTTCGGGAGCGTCATAAAGACGCATCATATACGCAACGCAACAAAAAAAAGGGAGGCTACTTATTCAGTAGTCTCCCCTATTTTTACCTTTACGCGGGAAATGCGCCGCTGTTCTTTCTTTATTATCTCGAATGTGAGGTTCTTGTATTGCAGGCTCTCGTGTATTGCCGGGAAGTCGCCTTTTATCTCGAGGAGCAGTCCGGCTATGGTGTCGGCTTCGGCATCGTCGAAGAAGTCGTCGTCCAGATTGAGCAGGCGGCACGTGTCGACCAGTTTTGTCTTGCCTTCCATGACGAACGTGTCGTTGCTGACGGGCGTGCAGAGCATCTTGTCGTCCTCGTCGTCGTACTCGTCGCTGATCTCGCCCACTATCTCCTCCAGTATATCCTCCAGCGTCACCAGTCCGCACGTGCCGCCGTATTCGTCGACGACGATGGCTATGTGGACCTTGTTGGTCTGGAACTCACGGAGCAGGTCGTCCACCTTCTTTGTCTCGGGCACGAAGTAGGCGGGGCGCACAAGGCTTTGCCAACGGAAATTGGCGGGTTTTCCTATGTGGGGTATGAGGTCCTTGATGTAGAGGATGCCGCGTATGTGGTCTTCGTTGTCCTGGTAGACGGGTATGCGGCTGTAGTTGTTGTCGATGATGTTCTTTACCACGTCGGCAAAGGACGTGCGCAACTCGATGCCCACAATGTCCTGACGGGAGGTCATGATTTCGCAGACCTGCTCGTCGCTGAAGCGTATGATGCCCTCGAGGATGTCCTTCTCCTCCTTGATGTCGTCCTCGTCGGTCATCTCCAATGCCATCTCAAGGTCGCCGACGCTAAGGGAGCGTTTCTCGCCCTGCACGATGCGCTCCATCAGTTTGCCGGAGCCAAGCAGGACGTTCTCCAACGGCCAGAATATCTTGCGTGCCAGGATGATGCCGCCTGCTGCCTTGCGGCAGAAGGGCAACGGGGCAATGCGCGAGTAGACCTTGGGTATGATCTCGCCGAAGAGCAGCAGGAGGAATGTCAGCAGGACTGTTATGAAGAGGAACTGAAGCCAATAGGCGTCGCCGAAGTCTATCATCGCCGCAAAGGCGTAGTTGAGCAGCATGATGATGGTGACGTTGACGAAGTTGTTGGTAATGAGTATCGTTGCCAACGTGCGCTCGGAGTCTTCGCGCAGACCGATTATCTTGCTGTCGGTAGAGTCCTCAGGGTCAAGCTCGGAGAGGTCGGCAGGCGAGAGGCTGAAGAAGGCTATCTCTGAACTGCTGGCGAATGCCGAGACGCACAACAGCACCGCTGCCATGACGAAGCAGACGATGACGGTGAGGGACGGAGGAATGAAAATAATGCTGTCCATAATGTATTACTCTCTGTTCACACGGCGCCGCTTTCACGGCTGCGTGTGATTTTTGGGTGTCAACATCTCCATGGAGTCCACTATGATTTCCGTGGCGAGACGCTGGATGCCGCGTTTGTCGTCGTACTGGCGGTACTGTATGCGGCCTTCCACGTAGAGTTTGTCGCCTTTGTGCACGTACTGCTCCACGACCTTTGCCAACCGGCGGTAGAAGACGAGGTTGTGCCAGTCGGTACGGTCGGGTACGGTAGTGCCGTTGGGCAAGGTGTAGCCCCTTTCCGTTGTGGCCAGACGCAGGTTGGCAACGCACTGGTCAGCATCGTAATAACGCACCTCGGGGTCGGTCCCGACGTTGCCGATGAGCATAGCTTTATTCATGGTTTATTCTGTGAGTTACTGTAAAACGGTGAGTTTCTGCAAAACGAAATCAGATGCCGCCCTTTGCCTTTCCAAGGTACTTGAACGCAAAGCTGCGACCGCGGGCAGAAGGGAACTGCGAACGCTTGTCGACGTGCTGCAGGAGGTACTCGCAAATGCGCTGGTAGCAGTGCATGGGCGACTTGGCGATGCACTGTACGGTAAAGATCGTGTCCTTGTACTCGCACTTGCCTTGCACGTTGGGCACGACGCGCTTGAATTCGAGGCTTCCCTCGTACCAGCCTTCGCACTCGCCGTTGAGCTTCTGAAGCTCGTACTGCTTCTGGCTCATCGCCGGACTGTTGGCGGGGTCTACCTTGCGCACGGCCTTCTTGTCCTTGAAGTCCTGCATGGTCTTCGCCTCGGTCTTTATGACGATGAAGTATATGCGCGGACGAACCTTATAGCGTTTGGGATAGAGGACGTTGCTGTTGCCGTAGTCGACAAGTTCCTGCCGCATCTCCTGCGTAACGTTAATCTCGGGGATAGCTTCGAGAAACTGTATTGCCTCGTCCATCGAGCCAACCAGCGTCTCGCTGTCAAAATAGCGTAGATAGTAATTCATACAAACGTTTATAAACAAAAAAAGTAGCCATTAAATAGCTACCTCACATAATCTAAATCATAACCAATCAAGAGATGAAACCTTGACTTTTCATCTTGGAACACACTCTGAATTAGAGCGGAAAACGAGACTCGAACTCGCGACCCCAACCTTGGCAAGGTTGTGCTCTACCAACTGAGCTATTTCCGCAAAATAAGTGAAGAGGAGGAGACTCGAACTCCCACGTCGCAATTGACACTACCCCCTCAAAGTAGCGCGTCTACCAATTCCGCCACCTCTCCAGCATATTTTCCTTTTTGAAAGGTAACCCTCATCTCTCATTTTAGTTGGTGCCCAGAACAGGACTCGAACCTGCACGCCTCGCGGCACACGCACCTGAAACGTGCGCGTCTACCAATTCCGCCACCTGGGCATGTTGGATTTTACCTTTCAGTGTGTTCCAATAAAGTGAGCGGAAAACGAGACTCGAACTCGCGACCCCAACCTTGGCAAGGTTGTGCTCT
>CAVCKM010000152.1:0-6919 GCA_963602765.1 Alistipes putredinis
ATTTTATTTTGTTCTCCAGATGGAGTTAATAATAAATGAATAATTAATGGTTCAATTAATGGTCCATTTATGGTTATTAAAGTCCTAAAAAATCCATTGGCGTTCCCGTCAAAAATCTATTTACGTAAGAGTGGGGGGCTACATGTCGAAGTATTCTTCTTCGAGTTTGTCGAGCTGGTCCTGCAGTTGTGTGTATTCGTTGACGAGTTTCATGTCGGCGGCATTTTCGGGCTTCATGAGTAGTTCGTCGAGTTCTGTTTTGCGTGCTTCGAGTTTTGAGATTTTGTCTTCGAGTTCCTTGCGTCGTTTGTTTATTTTGTTTTGTCGTTTCTGCTCTGCCTTGCGTTCTTCATATGAGAGTTGTGGGGCGGCAGGTTCGTTTTCTTTTGTAGCGGATTGGGCATTTTTGTTGTTGACGGGTGCAGACGTCTTTGCGGGGCTGCTGTTCATGTCTGCCGTGGAGTCCTTCTTTGTGGTGTTGTCCTTCGTCTTGGGCGTGGCTCCGATGGCTTCGTTGATGGTGGTGGCGTTTTTGTTTCGTAGGTAGTCGTAGATGCCTCCGAGGTGTTCGCGCACGTTTCCTCCGGCGAATTCGTAGACCTTGTCGACGAGTCCGTCGAGGAACTCACGGTCGTGGCTGACGAGTATTACCGTTCCGTCGAAAGCCTTGATGGCATCCTTTAGGACGTCCTTCGACATCATGTCGAGGTGGTTTGTGGGCTCGTCGAGGATGAGCAGGTTGACGGGTTCGAGGAGCAGTCGTATCATGGCGAGTCGCGAGCGTTCTCCTCCGGAGAGGAATTTGACGTACTTCTCTGATGCTTCTCCTCCGAACATGAAAGCTCCGAGGATGTCGTTGATGCGGAGTCGTATCTCTCCGCGTGCCACGTTGTCGATGGTCTGGAAGACGGTGAGGTTCTCGTCGAGCAGTTGTGCCTGGTTCTGTGCGAAGTATCCTATCTGTACGTTGTGTCCCACTTTGAGAGTTCCCGTGTGGTCGATTTCGTTCATGATGCACTTGACGAGTGTGGACTTTCCTTCGCCGTTTTTGCCGACGAAGACCACTTTCTCTCCTCGTTTGATGATGAGGTCTACGTCGTGGAAGACGGTGTGGTCGCCGTATGTCTTGCCTACTTCCTCGCAGATGACGGGGTAGTCTCCTGCGCGTTGGCACGGTGGGAATTTGAGGCGCAGGGCCGAGGTGTCCACGTCGTCGACTTCGATGGGTACTATCTTTTCGAGTTGCCGTATGCGTTGCTGCACCTGCACGGCTTTTGTGGCTTGGTATCGGAAGCGTTCGATGAATGCTTTCGTGTCGGCGATTTCCTTTTGCTGGTTTTCGTATGCTCGGAGTTGCTGTTCGCGCCGTTCCTTACGCAGGACGATGTACTGGTCGTACTTTACGCGGTAGTCTACGACGTGTGAGCATGATATTTCGAGTGTGCGGTTTGTGACGTTGTTGATGAAGGCTCGGTCGTGTGAGACGAGCACGACGGCCTGGGAGCTTTGCGCCAGGAACTGTTCGAGCCATTGTATGGACTCGATGTCGAGGTGGTTTGTGGGCTCGTCGAGGAGTATGACGTCGTGGTGTCGCAGGAGTAGTTTTGCGAGTTCGATACGCATTCGCCATCCTCCGGAGAATTGGGAGGTGGGTCGGTCGAAGTCGTTGCGTGTGAATCCGAGTCCGGTGAGTGTTCGTTCCATTTCGGCTTCCCGGCTTTCGGCTCCCATCATGAGGTAGTGTTCGTGTGCGGCGGTGAATCGTTCTACGAGTTGCATGTATGAGTCTGACTCGTAGTCGGTTCGCGTTTCCATCTCGTGCTGCAGGCGGTCTACCTTTTCCTTTACCTTGTCTACGTCGGCGAAAGCCTTTCGTGTTTCTTCGCGTACGGTGGTGTTGTCTTGAAGGATCATGACCTGCGGCAGGTATCCAATGGTGCAGTCGTTTGGTATGCTGACGTTGCCTTCAGTGGGTGTCTGTAGTCCGGCGAGAATCTTGAGCATGGTAGACTTACCTGCTCCGTTTTTTCCGACGAGAGCAATGCGGTCTCGCTCGTTGATGACGAACGATACGTCGGTGAAGAGTGGCTTTACTCCGAATTCTACTTTTAGTCCTTCTACGGAAATCATTTATCTTGAGACGTTAATTGATATGTGTATGTTGGCGTGTGTGTGGGGGGCTACTGGTTCCAGATTTCCCATCCTGCTTCTGCTTGGAGGAGCAGCATTTCGAGTCCGTTTTTTGTGGTGGCTCCTGCCTGTCGTCCTTTTTTGAGGAAGAGGGTCTCGTCGGGGTTGTATATGAGGTCGTAGAGCAGGTGGCGTGGTGTGAGTGCGTCGTACGGTATCTGGGGGCACTCGTCGAAGTGGGGTGCCATTCCTGATGGTGTGCAGTTTACTACGACGGTGTATTCGGCGAGGAGTTCTGGTGTGACCTGTGCGTATGTGATGGTGTTGTCCTTTTCGTATCGGCTGACGAGCAGTGTTTCGAGTCCGAGTTGCTTGAGTCCGTAGTTGACGGCTTTGCTTGCTCCTCCTGTGCCGAGGATGAGTGCTTTTTTGTGTGATTGTAGCAGGAGTGGCTTTATGCTTCGTGTGAATCCGATGACGTCGCTGTTGTATCCCATGAGTCTGGTGTGTGTGCCGTCGTGTACTACCTTGACGACGTTGACGGCTCCTATGGCGCGTGCTTCTGGTGCTACGGTGTCGAGGAATGAGATGACTTTCTCTTTGTAAGGTATTGTGACGTTGAATCCGCAGAGTTCGGGTGTGTAGTCGATGATGGGCTGCAGGTCTGTGATGGCCGGCAGTTCGAATTTTTCGTAAATGGCGTCGATGCCCTCGTTTTGGAATTTCTCGTTGAAGTAGTTTGGCGAGAAGGAGTGTCCGAGTGGGTATCCGAGTATTCCGTATTTTTTCATGATTGTGATGTGGTGTTATTTTACGGCGGTGTAGAGCGTGCAGATTCCGAATGTGAGTCTTTTGAAGTCGGCTTTTGCGAATCCTGCTTTTTGGAGTATCTCCACCATTGTTTCTCCTTGTGGGAAGGCTGCGATGGTTTTGTTGAGGTATTCGTATGCTGAGGTGTCCTTGCTTATGATTCGTCCGTAGAGTGGTAGGACGGTGCCGCTGTATATTCGGAAGAGCTGCTTCATGGGGAAGGCAACGGGCGTGGTGAGTTCGAGTACGCAGAGTGTTCCTCCTGGTTTGAGTACTCGTGCCATTTCGGCGAGTCCTTTTTCGAGGTTTTGGAAGTTGCGTATTCCGAAGGCTGCCATGACGGCGTCGAAGGAGTCGTTGGGGTATGATAGTGCCGTGGAGTCTTCTTTTTCGAATGAGATGATGTTGTCGAGTCCTTCGTGTCGTGCTTTCTGTCGCCCTATTTCCATCATTCCTTCGGAGATGTCAGCTCCTGTGATGTGTGTGGGGTGCAGCTGTTTTGCGGCGAGTATGGCGAAGTCTCCCGTTCCCGTGGCTATGTCGAGTATGGTCTGGGGTTGTGCCTTTGCGAGGTGCTGTATGGCTTTCCGTCTCCAGTATTTGTCGATGTCCCATGAGAGTCGGTGGTTGAGTACGTCATAAGTAGGGGCGATGTTGTCGAACATCGCCTCTACCTGTTGTACTTTCTCGCCTTCGCGTGAGTATGGTTTTATCGTCTCTTGTTTGTAGGACATGCTGTGCTTGGTTTGTCGGTGACGCTAATGGAAAATGTTCATTGGCGTTGTCCCGTGTGTGTTAGAGCGTGGCGAGGTAGTCGCTGACGTTCTTTTCGATTCGTGCCGTGATGTTGCTTTGGTCTGTGGTGCGGTCGAACGTTTCGCCAGTGATGTGTTCGTATAGTTCGATGTATCGTTCGCT
The DNA here is from genome assembly GCA_963602765.1 of Alistipes putredinis. Lineage (GTDB taxonomy): Bacteria > Bacteroidota > Bacteroidia > Bacteroidales > Bacteroidaceae > Prevotella. The sequence goes on from CAVCKM010000152.1 coordinate 3,859, forward strand.
TACGGAGTTGGCGTATTCGTCGGTTATCTCTGGCATGGTCTGTCCGGGTTCGTTCATGAAGTTGTGTTCGATGAGCCATTGGCGTACGAACTCCTTTGAGAGCTGCTTCTGTGGTTCTCCCTTTGCGAACTTTTCTTCGTATCCTTCGGCGTAGAAGTATCGTGAGGAGTCAGGTGTGTGAATCTCGTCGATGAGGTAGACTTTTCCGTCTCGTTTGCCGAATTCGTATTTTGTGTCTACGAGTATGAGTCCCTGCTTTGCTGCTATTTCCTGTCCGCGTGCGAAGAGTTTGCGTGTGTAGTCCTCCATGACGGCGTAGTCTTCTGCCGAGACGATGCCCTGTGCTATGATTTCTTCTTTGGAGATGTTGAGGTCGTGTCCTTCGTCAGCCTTTGTCGTCGGGGTGATGATAGGCTCTGGGAAGCGTTCGTTCTCGCGCATTCCGTCGGGTAGTTTGATGCCGCAGATTTCGCGGTTGCCCTTTTCGTAGTCGCGCCATGCGGAGCCTGTGAGTATGCCGCGTATGATCATCTCCACGCGAAAGCCTTCGCACTTGAGTCCGACGGTGACCTGCGGGTCTGGTGTGGCGAGTTTCCAGTTGGGGCAGATGTCCGTTGTGGCGTCGAGGAACTTTGCGGCAATCTGGTTGAGCACTTGTCCCTTGAATGGGATGCCTTTCGGGAGCACGACGTCGAATGCAGAGATGCGGTCTGTGGCTACCATTACCATGATGTCGTCGTTGATGGTGTAGACGTCGCGTACTTTTCCGTGGTAGACGTTGTTTTGTCCCTTGAAATTGAATTCTGTGGAGGTTAAAGCGTTGTTCATCTTCGTTTATTTAGTTGTTTGGTTGTTTGATGGTTGCGTGGTTTCCTTGTCGTGCTTCTCGTATGCTTTGACGATACGTGTGACGAGTTTGTTTCGCACGATGTCCCTGCCGGTGAGGTTTACGATGGCGATGCCTTCCGTGTCGTGGAGCACTTCGAGCGCGTCGCGTAGTCCGCTTTTCTGTCCGTGCGGCAGGTCGACCTGTGTCATGTCTCCCGTGATGATCATCTTCGTGTTCCATCCCATGCGTGTGAGGAACATTCGGATTTGCGCCGTGGTGGTGTTCTGTGCCTCGTCGAGGATGACGACGGCGTCGCTCAGGGTTCGTCCTCTCATGAAGGCGAGAGGTGCTATCTGTATGGTGTGTTTGTCCATCATGTCCTGGAGCTTTGCGGCTGGTATCATGTCTTCGAGTGCGTCGTAGAGAGGTTGCAGGTATGGGTCTATCTTGTCCTTCATGTCTCCGGGGAGGAATCCGAGTTTCTCTCCTGCTTCGACGGCTGGTCTGGAGAGGATGATTTTCTTTATCACCTTGTCCTTGAGTGCCTTTACGGCGAGTGCTATGGAGAGATAGGTCTTGCCGGTTCCGGCGGGTCCGACGGCGAATATCATGTCGTGTGTGGCGTATGCGTCGATGAGCTGCTGTTGTCCCGATGTCCGGCTTTTGATGGGTTTGCCTGAGATGTTGTAGACGACGACATTGTCCTTTGTGCCTTCTCCCCTGGTGCGTTCCCCCTTGACGATGCTGAGGATGTCCTCTTCGCTGATGACGTTGTATTTGTGGAGGTGTCGTCTTATTTTGTCGACGTTTTCTTCGAAGGTGCACATTTCCTCTTCGTCTCCGAGTACGCGTATGACGTTGTCTCGAGCCACGATGCGCAGTTTGGGGTATAGTGAGCGTAGCATGAGGAGGTGCGAGTTGCCCACGCCGTAGAATGATACGGGGTCTATGTCTTCGAGTATGAGGTGCTTTTCTATCACGTTGTTATGTTGTGTCGCGTTATGGAATATCCGTCGTGGGTCTTAATTTTTCGGCAAAGTTACACAAAAATTTTGACAGTCACCACTTTTTGACTAACTTTGTGCCCCGATAGGAAAAAATTTAATTACGACAGACAGATGAGGTTTACGCGAAAGATGTATCTCCATGCCTTTACGGCAGTAGTTTTTGTAATGGCTCTCGGGCGTTGTGCCTGCGATTATTACGGCGGCCCGTCGGCTTGTGGCGAAGGTGTTGCGGATACGTCGTCGGTTGACACCCTTGGCGTTGTCGGTCTGGACGAGTGTCTTCGTCCTGACACTCACGCCGTGGTGCTTCCGCCCGTGGACCGTTCTGCTGTGCTGTCTGCTCTGGAGGGCGACTTCCGTCCTCACCGCATCAATAGTGTGCCGTCGTTCCGTGAGGCTTTTCCTGACAGCAACGGCGTGCAGCTGGAGTCGGCGAAGCGTTGGGGCGTGCCGTTGGTGCTGAACCGTGCTGATGCCGAGCGGCGCAAGAACGAGCTGGTCTACGTGGGTGTGAACCCGTACTATCACGTGGGCAATCTCCGCGAGAGCATCCCTTATCTCGTTCCTGCGGCGGCGGTGTTGCTTCAGGACATCGGCAGGGCGTTCTACGACAGTCTTTTCGTGAAGGGCGTGCCGGTTCTGCAGATAGTGGTCAGCAGTGTGCTGCGCTCGGAGGAGGACGTGGAGCGTCTGCGCCGTTACAACGGTAATGCGAGCGAGAATTCGTGCCATCGTTTCGGTACGACGTTCGATGTGTGCTACAATCGTTTCCGCTGTGTGGAGACGGAGGGTAGCCGACGTCGCCAGGTGCGCAACGACACGTTGAAGTGGGTGCTCTCGGAGGTGCTTCGCGACATGCGCCAGCAGGGTCGTTGTCACGTCAAGTACGAGGTGAAGCAGGGGTGCTTCCACATCACGGTGAAGTAGGGAGGTTATTTTTGCAGGGCGCAAGGGTTTATTGGAGTTCGTTGTCGTGGCAGTACGTGTTCGTACGTGGGATAAGGGGCGTGAGAGGGTGGCGGGTTACGTCTGCAAAGTTAGTAAATTTATTCGGGATTTGCAAGTGTTTTGCGATATTTTTTTTCGGAGGACAATTGTGGGGCGCACCGCAAATTGCGAACCTCAAAAAAAAGCCTTCGTGATGACAATGACAATGACAGTTCGATTTTCCGAAGGTGCATTTTGAGGGTAGAGGGGTAATATGGGAAGTTACTATATATATATT
>CAVCKM010000153.1:0-2464 GCA_963602765.1 Alistipes putredinis
TCACGCAGATTTCCCTCTTCTCCGTCCTCAACAATCTCAGCAACATCAGCTTCGATGCACCCTATGCCGCCATCTGCGGCATCACCAAGCAGGAGATCACAGACAACTTCATGCCCGAGATAGAGGCTATGGGCAAGGCGAACGGCTGGACGACGGAGGAAGCCATAGGGCAACTGAAGGCTAATTACGACGGCTATCACTTCAGTGCCGACAACATGGTGGACGTGTTCAACCCGTTCAGCCTCATCAATGCCTTGGCAGACGGGAAGATAAGGAATTACTGGGCGTCGTCGGGTGCCACCTCCCTGTTGCCGAAGTTTGTAAGCGACCTGGAGATACGTATCAAAGACTACGAGAGTTATCCCATAGACCGCGATACCCTCGAAACGTCAGATGTCGTTGACGGTGGAGCAGAACTGTTTCTTTATCAGGCAGGATATCTTACCATCAAGGGGCATGAGGACGGGCTATACCTGTTGGGCATCCCCAACCATGAGGTACGGAAAGCCCTCTACAAGATTGTGCTTCCTGCACTGACGATGCAGTCAAACGCCCAAGTAATATCCACACAGAATATCCTCCTGCTCCACATGCAAAGGGGCAATTTGACGGAAGCCAAGAAAGCATTGAAGGCATTGATAGCCGACGTGCCATACAGCAACAAGAAACTGGCGAGCATGGACATGGAAGAGCGTTACCGCCTCATCATGAGTACGATATTCAACGCCATCGGCTGCCGTGTAGAGGTGGAAAAGATGATAGCCACGGGCAGAATAGACATGGTAGTATTCACCACGCGCATCACTTACGTCATGGAGCTGAAGCTCTCAAACAACGGCGGTCTCACTGCTGCAGAACAGCAAATCCAGGCAAAACAGTACGCCGAGCCTTTCAAGGCGGACAAGCGAAAGGTCATTGCCCTCGCCGTAGAACTGGACGACATGGGCAAGGGACTCGTCGACTGGAAGGAAGTGTAAAATGTTGGATTAAATCCCCCGGTACCGTCGCGGTGCCGGGGGATTCTTTTTTCTCCTTTCATTGTAAGTGTCTCTCTCCAATCTTGCTCTCTCCCTCGTGTCAGTCTCTCTCAATGAGTCTAAGCATGTGTATTATGAACATAACTAATCTTTGTGCGTTCAAACCTAAATCGCTTTTTGTGTTTTCCTCCAATTGTTTTACTGATGCAAAGGTACTGCAACTTCCGCACTCCCGGAGGTTGGAAATCCCTAAACGCATAGGGGGAAATCCCTATCGTCCCTATACTTGCCATGCGGCGTGCAGGCGTTTTTTCGCCCTTTGTGGAAAACTTCGTGGAAAAGCTACTGAAATGTACGCATAACCCTGTGGAAAGGCCGTGGAAAGGCTATGGAACAAACCGAGAGTTATCCATACCCACCTCGCTGCTCCTTATCCCCCTGAGGATATCCACAACGTTATCCAACGCCCCGGTACAGGCTTATACATCCCTTTTACCCACAGTGTGTAAACGACCTAACCGTCTGACTATGACCCGCCCCGGCAGTCCGCCCATGGCATTGTCAACATATCCACACCGCTTTATTATCTCTTATTATTTATTCTTTTTATATTTAAATCTATAAATCAATAAGAATAATAAAAACAAACGCTATCCCTCCCGCTGCGTGTGGCTATGCAGACACGAAAAAGCCCGCGGCTCGGGCATCGTGTGCTCAAGCCGCGGGCAGGAGGTTCTCGCGCCGCGGGCATCGTGTGTCCAAGCCGTGGGCATCGGGGCGGTGGCGTAAGAGGTCATTGGCGCAGGAAGCGTGAGCCGCTGGCACAGATTTGCGTGAGGTCCACTTCGAGCGAGAAGTGCTCGAAGTCCACGCCGTCGTAGCCGTAGCGGGCGAAGAGGGCCTTGATGTGCTCCTGCTGTTCGGGGAGCAGGCGTAGCTGCCCCAGTTTGTAGCGGTAGTACTGTGCGTTGCTGCCGAGGTAGTCCCTCATCTCGCGGCGCAGGGCTGGAGCGTCCTTCGCCTTCACGTCGGTGAAGAGGCTGCCGAAGCCCCATGCCATCCTGACCACCCTGAGCGGTGCGTGGAAGGGGCACGTGCCGTCCGTCTGCCGGGCGTCCGGGAAGACGCACTCGCCCACGTGAAGGCTCTCGTCCTTCGCGGCGTAGGCGAGGGCGTGGAGGCAGTCGTCGCGGTGGGCGCACGTCTCGGAGGTGCAGTAGGTGATAAACCAGGGTGTGCGTTGCGCTTTGCCGTCGGCAAAGGCATTCTTGAGTAGTGTGGTGTTTTTCATGGTTATATTGGATAATGTGTTGATAAGTGGCGTGGATATCCACGTCGTATATATGAATAATGTGCAAAGGTAATACTTTTTCTCCGTCGCGAAGAATCATATTGTGTAGTAGTGGGTGGGACACCAATGATATTTTAGGACTTGAATTGCCTGCGAAAACTTTAGGACTTTAATTGCCATTAATTGACCATTAATT
>CAVCKM010000154.1:0-8069 GCA_963602765.1 Alistipes putredinis
ACGAGGGACACTACCAGCAGATGCTCTTCATCATCTTCTCCCTCCTCACCGACTATCTTGTGGACGTAGAAGTGCACACCCCCAAGGGCAGAGTGGACATCGTGCTCCTCACCAAGACCGACCTCTACCTCCTCGAACTGAAGCTAAACCAGTCAGCCCAGGCAGCCATGCAGCAGATAAACCTCAAGAACTACCGCCAGCGGTTCGCCCTCAGCGGAAAGCCCATCACAAAGGTTGGCATCAACTTCGACTCCACGCAGGGCAACATCACCGACTGGGTGATAGAAGCATAAGCAAAATAACGGTTACAGGCAAAAAGGTGTCCTGCCTACGATGACAAACTGTCATCTGGCAGGACACCTTTTTTGTATCATGCCGTTTTATGCCATTGCAGCCTCCATGCAAGATATGCCGAGCTTTCGCTCTATATCAGCAACACTCTTGAATGAGAAATTTGTATTGCCGGAAAGAATTTTGCTGACATATTGTGGAGTCACGCCGAGTTTGTTGGCTATGTCAGAACGAGTTAAACCATTCTCCTGCATATAGTCTACAATAGACAATGCTATTCCGCGCGACCATCTGAGCCACACTTCATTCTCCTGGCGCCACTTGGCATCTTCTGTGAATGTTGAAGGCTTATCACTCTGATGAGCCTCCAAAAAGTCTAATGTATTCTTTCTCATAATTAACCCTCCTCGAAAAAATCAATAAAACTATCTTGGTCGAACACTCCGTTCCGCTTTAAAAACTCACGACAAGCGTACAGTTTGTCAAGTTCCCTCTGGGTATGCTCCCGTTCCTGCATAGTGGCAGTAAGCTTGATGGCACCGCCAGTAACGATATACACATTCGGTTCGATGCGAATGGCGTAGATGCGGAGCCAACTTGGATGTTGCTTCCGATCCCAATTCCTTGCCTTTTCACGAGTCAACTCATGTGCTCGGTTATCACCAAGGCTAAGCGGATGAAACAAGCCGTCCAGCTGCTCGGTGTAAGGGAAGTCAAGAATGAGTCGTTCCAACTCTTCTGCATCTTCCATCGTGTCCTTTATGGCATCGCTAACCTTTTCTATTTTGAAGAATCCTTGAAGGTCTTCCATATTAGCAAAGAAGAAGTCAAGCAAATAATTGAAATTACTCCACTGACGAAATAGCATTGATAGCTCGTCCGTCTCCTTTCCATCTTCTTTTACTGCCCATAGATGGTTATAGCCTGATATGGTGCGTACAAAGTTCATAACTTGGTCTTGAATTTTGGTGCAAATCTAAGAAAAAGATTTGAAATACGCAACTTTTAAGTTGCATATTTGCCTACGTCGCTACGAATTTTCAGTCAAACAGTCATTGGTGTTTGAACGAAAAATTATGGTTACACGCAAAAAAGGTGTCCAGCCTACGATGACAAACTACCATCTGGCAGGACACCTTTTTCGTATCTATAATAGTAGGCTATCCAAAAGCGAACCACGTTCCTGTCCGTGTGACCCTCTTGGATACATACGAACAAAAAAATCGTTCACGAAAGTGATACTATTCATTCTTCAACTGGCACGATGGTAATCACAGCATAGCGGTTCTCCGGGAGACGCTTGCGTTCACGTATGCCGCCGAGGGAAGAACCCTTCATCTGCTTCGTGTCCACACCGAGCTTCTTGAGCTGCTTGGCCAGATAGACGGCACGTTTCTCCGACAAACGGCGATTGCCCTTGGCAGAACCAGTGGCAGCATCTGCCGCACCCTTTATCTCGACGCGAAGGCCGTTCTTCTTCACCGTCTTTGCAATCTTCTCCAGATTTACAAGCTGCGACTTGTCAGTCAGCTTGTCCTTTCCGAACTTGAAGAAGAAGTATACAGGCACGTTCGTGGCAACAGTGTCAGAAGCGAGCCTGTCTGCCATTTCCGCAAGGATGCTGTCCTGCCGTGCCTTCTCACGGGAAAGCATACGGCCACGCAGTTTTGCCCAACCACCGTAAGTGTTGCCATATCCTGCAGCCTGCATCGAGTGTTCGGCAGCCTGCATCTCACGTATGCGAGCCATGAGCATATCGTTCTGCTCCATATACGGACGGGCATCTATTGCCCTCTCCCAACCCACCTTGCCGATGGTCACGGCAAGACCGGCACTAAGAGAGAATATGCTCTCCTTGAATTCACGTTGTGAGCCATAGCCGTCAAAAGAAGCAGCCGTAGTGAGACCTCCGAACTCGGCAGTCACGTGAAGACGTTCGGCAATGCGGTACTGAGCCTGGATGCCGTAGGCAAGTGCAAAGGGATAGCCGCCGCCCTTGCAACCATCGCACAGGCACGCCCCGGTGTGATTCACCTCGGGGCCGTGCGCCAGTCCGAAGCCGATGTACGGAGACAGATTCCAGCGAGGGTTAGGATTGTCCTTGCTGCGGAACACCGTTGCAAGGTTGTACATGAAGTCGACGTGTCCTGCCCAGTAGCTCTGGTTCTCCCCTATTGCATCACGGAATCTACTTCCCTGATACATGAGGCGTATGCCGAAAGCAGGAGCCACCCACTTGCCGCCATATACGTTGAAATTGAAACGGCTTCCCTTGAAGAAGTCGGTGCAGCCTTTCGGCTGACCATAGAGCGAACCGATACCTATCTGGGCACCGACGAACCAGTTGCTGTCCCAACCGGCTTTTACGTAGTCAGAGTAGACAGGACTGAGCGTAGCCTGAGAAAATGCGGCGACATCGTCCTTGATTGTGTTCGCATTGGCACTGCAAGCAAGAGCAGCAGCCATCATCACAGTAAAAAATTTCTTCATTTCTTTTCGAGATTTGTTTGGGTATTATTGTTTATCTTTTTGTCGACACGATGACGAACTTTCAGAAGGAAGAACTTCCAGACGGATGTCGTGTCAAGGTCAATCCATGTAGTTTTCCCTATTATCGTCTCAGCCTTCTCCACTAACTTGTTAAAGGCATCTATCTGTTCGGTGTATTCTTTCAGCAGGTCTTTGCTTGCCTTAATGTGGTGCTCGACACACACAACGGCTTTCGCCAAATTTTTGGTGTTTTCACACAACACACCGGTCTTCTTGCTTACTTTGTCAGCAGCCAGAGCCAGAGTGTCCAAGTTGTCCGCAACAGTTTTCACTGAGTTCAGAGTACTCTCTATTACCTCACCGCCGACAACCAAATTGTAATTTGGATTTTCGGCAAGCAGGTCAGCAGCGGCAGCGATATCCATCAGTCCACCCTGGATTTTGTCGGACAACTCCAAAGCTTTCCGCATCTCGTCGACGATGGTCTTGTCGAAACCAATCTGAGGCGGAGCAGTCCTATTGGACAAATCAACCTGTGTATCACCTTCCCCGACATCCTCGCCCGGTTCGTCGTCCGCTATCATGTCTTGCGTGCTGCTGTCACCATCACCAGAGAAGTCAATAGTTTCCTTCTCCTTCGAAGTGGACATGGCTTCTGCGGCAGCTCCTGCCAGACGATTTGTGTACTGATTCATAATCCTTATTATATATAGGGCGTTGGTTGGACAGCCCGTTACCTTCTAATTCGTTTACAATATTCTTTATCGTCTTCCTCGTCCCCGGCTACGTGACCTGCTACTTCCGCACTTGACACCGGCCGCAAAGCGTCCTGCTCGTCTGGCGTTGTCGTCATCGTTTGCTCCCCACGCAGAGAGCTCGCCGTGAACGCCGCCCCCACCTTGTCCTACCTCTGGAGCCTGTTCTTCCATGAGTCCGACCATCAGATTTGCGAGCTCAGCCGGAACCGTACTTATACTGAATAATGTCACAGCCATAGGCATAACGACATCGGTTATTTCCTTATCACTCATACCATGAACTTCGGGAGAAGACTTGGCACCTTCCATCATCGAGTCGTAAGACTTTTTGTCGACCGGCACATTCAAGTAACCACTGCCATGCTTGACTTTGACCTCTTCGTATTGACCAGGAAGCCCCCTACTTCTAACATACTCGAACCAGTCTTGCGGTGTTGGAGTCTTCTCAGACGTATTGTCAGAATTGAACCTATTGTACCAATCTCTGACCATACCGTCTGCCGTTTCTGACAAGACGGCTGGTAATTTCCTGCCGTCCACTTTGTGCAGTTCCGGATGCAAAGCCCACCATGTTTTGTAGCATCTCGAAGCAGTAAACTGTCTCGAACCGATTGAGGAAGCCTTCCAATATTTGCCACCTCCCTGAATGCCGTATGATGCAACCACCTTCTGAATTTTGCCGTTCGGCATCTTCTTGTCAGTAGTCTTGACGTTGACCATCTTGTAACCACGCTTGGCAAGTTCTTCAGAAAAAAGTCTCCAGTTGAACCGTGGCATCGCCTTCAAGGCATCTGTCATCGCCTCCTCTACTTCGACCTTCGGAGTCTTCTTCCCCTGTGTCAACGGGTCTTTCCATCCCCGTTTTCTGTTTACCCGGTCAGCAGCTTCCACAGCCCTTCGTCCTATCTGGTGGTCGTTGTTTGTCTTGCCGTCTTCGTCCACCCTGTTTACCAAAAGATGGATGTGAGTATGACCGGAGTCATGATGAATCACCGCCACGTATTTCGACCCACGGATGTTGAGATGAGAGCCCGGCTTCTTCACTCCCCTCCTCTTGGCTGCCGCCGACCTCGGGTCAAAATCCTTTTCGATTTCGTCAATGAAATCATCCAGAAGTCTCTGCCAGTCTTCACGGGTCTTTAGCTGTGCCGCCTCTTCATCTGAGGGAGAAATTTCAAAGCGAAGGAGATTGTTCTCGAGTTTCCGTCCGGGTTTGTTCCTGTCCAATTTGAGGTAAGACATTTTGAATATTTCCCAAAGAAATCCAGCCTCCGGGTTTCCCATTATCGCAATGCCACTGGTATCAATCTTGTTCAATCGCAGCATCTCCGCACCCGGTTTCTTGACAGCATAGTTGATGGCATTGAAGCCGTGCTTCACACTCTTTCCCTTCGCAATCATGAACAATTCTTACTTCGTTTTTAACTTCTCCTTGAACTTCTTAATATCTTCCGTTGCCTCACCAACGACCTTGGACCACTCTTCGAGTGTCTTGCCGTTAAGGATGAATTTTGCACGCGCAGACTCCGTCATGTTCTTGGCATAACCATTGAGCGCATTGGCAAATTCGACGAGGTTGCGGTCAATGCGAAGCATAGCATCAAGCGCATCCAGTTCCTTGTCAGAAAGACGTGGACAAAGCTTCGCTCCCCTGATAAGCTGACGCACAACGTAGGACGGACTTTCTCCCGTCTGCCGTACAAGATAGTTGAGTTTTTCTTCGCCTTCCCTGCCGATTGCAGCGTGGCAGACATACTCTTTCAGTTTACTTCTGGCGGAAGATTTCTGAGTATCTTCCAGATTATTTTTTTCCTCTTCCATAGTGTGATTTCATATTTGACTTACATGATTTTCAATACCTGGTTGCGAGCCTGCGAGCGACCCAAGAACCCCGAAGTTGTCACCGATGATACGAAGTAACAACGGTGACACAAAGGGGCAACGATGATACAACGTAGCATTGTTGTGCTTTTGTAACACAAAAGGCCTTCTTGCAATAGAAAAAGCGATTAACATCGCCTTTACCACTTATCTGCCCTTATCTCGTCCTCCCGGGGATAGACGCAGGCAATCATGAGAAGTGTCGCAAGCGACAACGACATCATGAAAAAGAAGGGCAACCACATCAGAATTATCACGACCGAGAACACTGCTCCAAGGTGCTGGAGGGAGCGGTTCATCCAGAACATCATCTTCTCAAACCGCCTGAACGTGCAGACAAAAATCAGAAGGATAGTAGAAACCAGAGAACCTGCTTCCAAGGGAAAGGAAAGCTGAAAGTTCAGATGAACCGTCAAGAGATAAAGCAGCACCAGCGTAAAAAGAAGCTTGCGCAAACGGTGACGGCGAGGCAGCATGTAGCGGAATATCCTCAGCTTGCGGTGACGGAAATTCCGAAGGAACAACCGTGGAGCTACGATGAGCATCGCCGCTAAAGTCAGGTACAGCACAAGTGCCAGAATGGATGTTGTTGCCATGTATATTCTGAGAAAATTTTTATTTAAGTTGTATCACGCCGTGCGAGGCATGGTCTATTATTGCCAGTACGTCGGAGAAAGAAACAAAGGGGATATCAGAGTCGTCCCATCGCCGGCCCTTGCCGGCCCACACCACTTTCACAGACCTTTTCAAATCCTCGGTCGTGACGATTCTCTTCTCCCACCTCCTGGCGTTTCCCACCTGCTCGAAGTATTCGAACCTGATACCGTTCACCAGTCTCACCACCGCCTTGCCGCACGCATCAATGCTCGCCGTCTTTACTCCTGCGACAAACTTGGCGGTCGTTGTCGTGCATTCCCGAGTGACGAGCTCCACAATTCTGTCTATCAAATCTATCATAAGCTGAAAGCCGACTTACGTTTACACGATGTAGATGAACTGACGTTCCAGCTCGTCACGGTCAGCGATATCAGTAATCGTCATCGTCTTCTCGCTCACTTCCAACGCACCGAGCAGTTCTCCGTGCAACGCCTCCGGATCCAGATAGACCGAGGCAGACACCGAGGTCACCTGCCCCTCCGTATCTCCGTCCACCCAGATGGCAACCAAATCCTTCTCCGATGGGTTGTCATAGTAGACAGCATGTACAGAGCCGTCTTCGGTGGCAGTGCCACGGAACAGGCAGTTGGCATCAAAGAACGCCTCAAGCTTGTCAGCGAAATCATCTACGAGCAGACCGTCCGGAACTTCAAAGATTACTTTATCAGCCCCGTCGTACTCTTCAACCTCCTTGACTTTGTCAGCAGAGAACGCCCCGTTCTCGATCAAACCGAAGAAAGTAAGAAACCTTTCAATCGCATTATCCAATGTATACTCCATATATCAGTTGTAGTAAGATGTGTAAAGAGATTCTATGTAAATTTTTAGTAGCTGCTGCGGTAGCAGATAAGAAAGTGCATCCTGGTTGATGCCGAACGCCTTCAGAAATTTCGACGACTGCGGTATCTCCATTGCCAGCTTCTCAAAGGCAGCCCGGTTCTTGTCCGACAATGTCGCCATCGAGAACTCGTCGATGCTCACAAACGGCTGCACGACAATCCACATATAGGCGTTGGCCTGCGTCCTGCTCGAGAAGTCATACTTCGAGATGTCCGAAAGACAAGTCTCGGCATTCTGGATGATACGTCTGGAAGAACGCATCGAGAGATAGACCAAAGCATCCTCCGTCGGTATCTTTCCGTCCTGCGCCGCCCGTACAATCTTGTTGCACAACGCCTCCGTTTTCAACGTGATGTCGGAGACCTTTTCACCCTGCATATCCTTAAAGTTGACAAGAAAGTTGCGGAAACACTTGTCCTCTCTGGACAGATAGTTGAGCATATCTTCCTTACTTGAGATACCCCGGCGCAACGACTCTGAGAGGAAATTGCGGTAAGCAGAAAGGGACGCTTCCTTTCCGGCAGCACCAGGAGTACGAGAGTCCAACTCTTCAAAGAAAGGAGCCGCCTCGCGCGTTCCATTTATTATAGTAGAGTCCCCGAGCATCGGCGACGTGTGGTACTTGATTTTGTAGATATCCATAAACGACACCCTCCAGCTCTCGCACAAACGTGAGAGATGGTTTCTCACCGAATCACGCAACACAAAGAACTGCGCACCTTCCGGAGTAGCCTTTGCAAATGCCGAGTCCTTCTCGAGAAAACGACCGACAGTGTCAACTACTTCATGCCATTTGTTGAGAGAGGCAATCATACCATCGGCATCTGTAGACTGCTGGCTCTTTAGCTTGTCGTAAAAATCCTGATAACAGGCAATGGCATCTTTTGAGGATGTAAATCCGTAACCTGTAGATGAAGGCTTTAGCCAGACGTAAACCCCGACAAAAGCCAGGACTACAGCGGAGCCTGCTGCCGCCAGATAAACCAGTCGTTTGTTGGAACTAAACGAATTGGGTAGAGAAAATTTCATACAATAATAGTTGGTTATTTCGAGTACAAAGGTACAAAAATAACCAGACACAAAGAAATAATACGTAATGTATTTTGATATAAAGCATGAGAGAATACAATATTCCATAATTAAAAGCAATAT
>CAVCKM010000155.1:0-4777 GCA_963602765.1 Alistipes putredinis
GGTCCGCTCGGCTTTGCCGCTTGCCAGAGCAAGAATTAACGGCAATTAAAGTCCTAAAAAAATCATTAGCGTCAAAACAATCATTGGCGTCAAAACATTCATTGGCGTAGCCCCTTGACCTTTCCGGCCTTTACGAGTCTGGCGAACTCCTTCTTTGCAGCGGCGAGGTATTTCTGGAACACCTCGTCGGCGTGCAGTCGTGCCACTGCGGCGGAGCCCATTACGCGTCCGGCATCCACGTCGCTCTGCCAGTGGTATCCGCAGATGACGCGGCTCTGGCCTATCTCGTAGCCGCGCTTGAGAATCTCGTCCTGCCGGTCGGGGTTTATCTCAGCCAGCACGAGAGCCTCTGCCCATCCCATGGCGGTGTGGCCCGAGGGGTACGACCCGTTGGTGGACAGCTCGCCCTCCTGCTTGGAGTTGCACGTGGCGGTCTTGAAGTATTTGAACGGGCGCACGCGGTTGTAGTGCTTCTTGGCACTGCGCGTGGCGAGGTCGCCGGCGTCCTCGCGCATCTTGTACATCAGTTTGTAGATGCACGGTGTCGTCTCGGGCGTTATCTCTATGCCGAAGGCCTCAGACATGTTCTGCGCTATGTCCTCCGCATTGGCGTCGGCGGCAGCCTGGTCGCCGCGCGGCGTGTCGCGCTGCTTGAGACCCCAGTAGTACTGTGCCTCATCGGCAAACCACTGCATGCTGCCGTGCTCTGGCGGCGGGGGCAGTAGGGAGAGCGAGTTGGGCTGCTGGCCGTCCTGGAGGAAGTAGCTGTCGGGCTGGTTGCGCACGTCGTTGGTCTGTGCGGCTGACTGTGCCGCTGCCGTCTGGGCTGTCATGCCGGCAGCAGCGAGGAGTAGCATCAATATGGTCTTTTTCATACGTCGGGATTGTTTATAGGTTAGTATTGCGACAAAATTACGACAATTCCGTGAGACAAGCAAATTCCACGTGATTTTTAAAGATTTTTGGCTTATATGACAAAAAGAGACCTGAAAAGCTGCTAAATTTCCTTATCTGCCAAAAAGAGACCCAACTCAAGTTTGACCCAGTCCCATTGCATTTCTTGCAGTATCAGCAAGTTAGCACTTTGTCTTTACGTCACAGTGTACTACAAAATCGTATTTTTACAAGAGGTTTACATGCCAATTTTCTGCCTTTAAAAAATAATTGACGATAAGGTGTTAATCTCTAGTTGATTAGCAGCTTTTCAGGTCTCTTTTTGTCATATACGCCAGATTTTTCGTACCGTGAGTTAAACTTTGGACAAAGAAAGCCATACCTATACTGGGGAAACATGCAAGGGTCTCTCCATATATAGGTATAATTGAATAACTCGCCAAAATTGATGAAATCATAATTTTGGCGAGTTGACTTAGCTCTTACACTTTAACGTAAGTGAGCGTAGACTGTTGTCCTACGGGCTCTACTTCACGACGATGTTGATGATCTTGCCTGGCACGACGATGGTCTTTATGATCTGCTTGCCTTCGGTGTACTTGGCGGTGCGCTCGTCGGCGAGGGCGAGCTTCTCCACTTCTTCCTTCGGAGCATCGGCGGGCACCTGGATGGTGAAGCGTGTCTTGCCGCAGAACTGTACGGGCATGGTCTTCACGGAGTCCTTCATCTTTGCCTCGTCCCATGCGGGCCACTGTGCGTCGCATACGGTGCCCTCGCCTCCAAGGGCGTGCCACAGCTCCTCGGCCATGAAGGGGGCGAAGGGTGCGAGGAGCACTACCAGCTGCTGGAGCACTGCCTTGCTGCGGCACTTCTGCAGTTCGCCGACGGCGATCATGAAGGCGGAGATGGACGTGTTGTATGAGAACTGCTCGATGTCGCCCGTCACCTTCTTGATGAGCTTGTGGAGCGACTTCTCCTCTTCTGCCGTAGGAGCGGCATCGGTGGGCAGGAAGTTGCCGTCGCGGTCGTAGTAGAGTCCCCAGAGCTTCTTGAGGAAGCGGTGGCAGCCGTCGATGCCGTTGGTGTCCCATGGCTTGGACTGCTCGACGGGGCCGAGGAACATCTCGTAGAGACGGAGCGTGTCGGCACCGTACTTCTCCACGATCATGTCCGGGTTTACCACGTTATACATGGATTTGGACATCTTTTCCACAGCCCATCCGCAGATGTACTTTCCCTCGTCGTTGAGGATGAACTCGGCGTTGGCGTACTCGGGGCTCCATGCCTTGAAGGCCTCCACGTCAAGGACGTCGGCACTGACGATGTTCACGTCGACGTGTATGGGGGTGACGTCGTACTGGTCCTTCTTGTCGAGGGAGACGAAGGTGTTGGTGTCCTTGATGCGGTAGACGAAGTTGGAGCGGCCCTGTATCATGCCCTGGTTGACGAGTTTCTGGAACGGCTCGTCCTTGACGCTGACGCCGAGGTCGTAGAGGAACTTGCACCAGAAGCGCGAGTAGATGAGGTGGCCCGTGGCGTGCTCCGTGCCGCCGACGTAGAGGTCGACGTTCTGCCAGTAGCGTACCACTTCGGGGTCCACGAGGGCCTCTTCGTTCTTGGGGTCCATGTAGCGGAGGTAGTAGGCAGAGGAGCCTGCGAAGCCCGGCATGGTGTACAGCTCTATTGGGAAGACGGTCTTGTTGTCAATCAGGCTGTTCTCGACAATCTGCTTTGCTGCCTCGTCCCACGCCCACTTGGTGGCGTTGCCCAGCGGCGGTTCGCCCGTCTCTGTTGGGAGGAACTTCTCCACCTCGGGCAGCTGTATGGGAAGGCACTCCTCGGGAATCATGGTAGGGATGCCGTTCTTGTAGTATACGGGGAATGGCTCGCCCCAGTAGCGCTGGCGCGAGAAGATGGCGTCGCGGAGTCGGAAGTTGACCTTTACGCGTCCGAGTCCCTCCTCCTTGACGAACTTCTTCGTGGCGGCGATGGCCTCCTTGATGGTGAGTCCGTTGAGGGAGAATCCCTTGTATGCCTCCTTGCCGGGGGCTGGGGAGTTCATGACGATGCCTTCCTTGGCGTCGTAGCTCTCCTCGGAGACGTCGGCACCCTCGATGAGCGGTATGATGGGGAGGGAGAAGTGCTTGGCGAAGGCGTAGTCGCGCGAGTCGTGGGCGGGGACGGCCATGATGGCTCCCGTGCCGTAGCCTGCGAGGACGTATTCGGAGATGTATATGGGGCACTTGTCGCCCGTGATGGGGTTGATGCCGTATGCGCCGGAGAAGACGCCGGTGACGGTGTGGTCTATCATGCGCTCGCGCTCGGTGCGTCCCTTGACGTACTTGACGTACTCGTCGACGGCCTGGCGCTGGTCCGGGGTGGTCACCTGGTCTACGAGTTCGCTCTCCGGTGCGAGAACGAAGAAGGTGACGCCGAACATGGTGTCGGCGCGTGTGGTGAAGATGGTGAAGTCGACGTCCTGGCCGGCCACCTTGATGTTTACCTCCGTACCCTCGGAGCGTCCTATCCAGTTCTTCTGTGTCTCGGTGATGGAGTCGCTCCACTGTATGGTGTCGAGTCCGTCGAGCAGTCGCTGTGCGTATGCGCTGACACGGAGGCACCACTGGCGCATCTTCTTCTGCTCCACGGGGTATCCGCCGCGCAGGCTGACGCCCTCGACTACCTCGTCGTTGGCAAGTACGGTGCCCAGTCCGGCGCACCAGTTCACCATGGTCTCCGCCATGAAGGCGATGCGGTAGTTCATGAGCGTGTCACTCTTCTGCTTCTCGTCCATGGCGTTCCACTCGTCGGCGGTGAAGTGGAGGGTCTCGGTCTCTGCGGCGGTGATGCCCTCAGAGCCGTTGGCAGCGAAGTGCTCCGTGAGCTTCTCTATGGGCTGTGCCTTTCCGAGGGCTGTGTCGAAGTATGAGTTGAACATCTTCTCGAAGGCCCACTGTGTCCACTTGTAGTAGACGGGGTCGCACGTGCGCAGCTCGCGGTCCCAGTCGAAGGAGAATCCTATCTTGTCGAGCTGTTCGCGGTAGCGTGCTATGTTGGCGTTGGTGGTCACCTCGGGGTGCTGTCCGGTCTTGATGGCATACTGCTCGGCCGGCAGTCCGTATGCGTCGTATCCCATGGGGTTGAGGACGTTGAATCCCTGCATGCGCTTGTAGCGGGCGTAGATGTCGCTGGCGATGTAGCCGAGCGGGTGTCCTACGTGCAGACCGGCTCCCGAGGGGTATGGGAACATGTTGAGCACGTAGAATTTCTTCTTGTTCTTGTCTTCCGTCACGTGGTATGTCTTCTGTTCTTTCCAGTAGGCAAACCATTTCTTCTCGATGTCTCTGAAGTTGTATTCCATTGTTTTATAGAGTAGTTTTTCGCAATTTCTCCGCAAAGGTACTAAGTTTTTGGTGAAATCCAAAGACTCGCGTGCCTTTTTAGGATGTGAAGATGCAAGTTTGCCCTGTCGGTTTCTTGCGTCGTGCGTGAAACAGCACAGCGGGGTAGTATTATAGTTGAGACATTCCGGAAGGGAGTTTTTCTGCTTATTCTTGGAATATTGCAAAACATTACGTACCTTTGTGGCAGAATTGCGACGTGATGTCGTACAATAAAACAACGACAACTAAACAAATGTCGTACACGCCCGCTCAAATGCAGTGCCTGACGGCACACAGAGCCGATTATTTAAAACGAGAAATAATTAACAGAATTACACGAGCCGTGTGCGGTGAAAGTCGCATGCACGGTTCTTGAAGGGGAAAGTGGGGGCAACCCCACAGACCTACTTGGAAAGTAGAAAGCCGCAACTATGATGGAAGAAACGAACGAGAGAAGGCTGCCCGTAGGCATTCAGTCCTTCAAAAAAATAAGGGAAGAG
>CAVCKM010000156.1:0-18789 GCA_963602765.1 Alistipes putredinis
CATACACAAAAAAAAAGCAGGAGGAAAGCTTATTCGGTTTTCCTCCTGCCTTTTTGTTTTGTTTTTGTTATAACCGTCTATTTACCATAATCGTCATTATGGCAGGTTTTAGCTATAGTGAGTCAAAAGGTCAGCAACGACGTAACTACTACCGCCAATGAATATGAAATCTGACTGGGACGTATCTTTTTTCGCTGCCTCGAACGCTTCCCAAACGGACAAAAAGCTTTTGCCCGTTAAGCCTTGAGCATGAGCCTTGCGCTCAAGCTCAGTCACGGGAATGGCACGGTGAGTCTCTGCCTGAGTAAAATAGTATGTAGCTTCGCGAGGAAGCAACGCCAGTACAGAGTCTACATCTTTGTCGTCTACCATGCCAAATACGATGCGCAGACTACTTGTTGCTGCTTTTCCTTGCAAAAACTGCGCACGCTCTGTTGCCCACTGGCACGTAGACTGTATCTGTCTTGACAGCAGCTGCCAACCAGCCAGATTGTGCCCAGTATCGCAGACGATGAGCGGAGTGTCCGACAACTTCTGCCAACGTCCCATCAGACCCGTCATAGAGCATACATTCACAAGAGCCGTACGCAATGCCGCCATAGGCCGTATTGACTTGTTCTTACATACTGGCAGACCGACGCGCTTCATGGCACGGGCCAACGGCAACAAGGAGCACAATACCGTGTTTACGTTGCGCTCTTGACAATCGCCACCCAGCTCTCCGTTCAATTTACCATAACATGTGGTTTCGTAAACTCTACCAAAACCCAAGGAACCATCTGGATGAAGGACATTCTGTCGGCTTGATGTGACATATTGGCAATCCTGTGCAAAAACAATTGGCGCGCCAACCTCACGGGCCTTTGCTTCGAAGGCAGGGCGCGTCTCTGCGGTATACTCCCCTATTATTACCGGCACGCCGGGTTTGATTATGCCTGCCTTCTCGCCTGCTATCTTGGCAAGAGTGTTGCCAAGGAAACCTGTGTGGTCGAAGGAGATGTTGGTGATTATGGATAACAGAGGGCGTATTATATTTGTGCAGTCAAGCCGACCGCCAAGTCCCACCTCTATTACGGCAATGTCCACATGCTCATCTGCGAAGTACTTGAATGCCATGGCCGTAGTGAGTTCAAAAAATGATGGGGAGAGTGGTTCAAAGAAGTCACGCTCGGTCTCTACGAAATCTACTACATACTGATGGTCTATTGGATTACCGTTTACGCGTATTCTCTCTGCAAAGTCTACCAGGTGTGGAGAGGTGTACAGCCCTACCCTATAGCCTGCTGCCTGTAGAATGGCTGCCAGCGTATGTGAGACAGATCCCTTGCCGTTTGTGCCTGCCACATGGATAGTATGGTAGCGCGTATGAGGATGATTGAAGTGAGCATCTAGCGCATGAGTTGTTGTCAGTCCTTCCTTATAAGCACCAGCGCCCACCTTTTCAAAGGCAGGCGCTGCTGTGTAAAGATATTCTAATGTTTCTTGGTAATTCATATTAAACCTGAATGAACATGGTTAAGCGCAATTAGCGGATTTGAAACCACTTACGAAAAATAGTTACGGAAACGCTCGAAGATGTTTTTCTTCGTCGTGTTGTCGCCTTTGAAGTTGTCCGAGTTGCGGAATTTCTCCATAGCCTTCTTCTCGTCCTTGCTGAGCGACTTCGGAACGTAAACGCTGATGTTTACGAGTATGTCGCCCTGGCCGTATCCGTAGCCCTGAACGGCAGGCAGCCCCTTTCCGCGCAGGCGTAGTGTTTTGCCCGGTTGAGTGCCCGGTTCTATCTTTATCTTGAGTTTGGTGCCCTCGACGCTTGGAACTTCCACTTCGCCTCCCAGACAAGCCGTCGGGAAGTCAAGCAGCAGATTGTAGTAAAGGTCTTTGCCTTCACGCACGAAGGTGTCATTTTGCTCTTCTTCGATAAAGACCTTTATGTCGCCCGGCACACCGTTGTGTCTTCCAGCGTTGCCCTTTCCCGGCGCATTGACTACCATGCCGTCCTGTACGCCAGCCGGGATGTTGATTTCCACAACTTCCTCGCCGTGCTCAATGCCCTCGCCGTGGCAGCGTGTACACTTGTTTTTGATAATCTTGCCCTCACCTCCGCAGGTCGGGCAGACGCTCTGCTGCTGCATTACGCCGAAGATGGTCTGCTGCTGCTGAACCACCACGCCTGAGCCGTGGCACGTCTGGCACGTTTCGGCTGCCGAACCGTCTGCTGCGCCTGAGCCGTGACAGCATGAGCACGTCACGTCCTTGCGAACCTTGAATTTCTTCGTTACGCCCGTGGCAACCTCCTGTAGGTTGAGGCGTACCTTCAGCCTTAGGTCCGAACCGCGGTTCACCCTCTGTCCACCGCGCTGACTGCCGCCGAAGCCTCCGCCAAATCCATTGCCGAAGCCACCATGACCTCCAAATACGTCGCCGAACATGGAGAAGATGTCGTCCATGGAGAAGCCGCCTGCGCCACCGAATCCACCACCGAATCCGCCTGCACCGCCCATGTTTGGGCCGTCGAATCCAAACTGGTCGTACTGCTGGCGTTTCTTTTCGTCAGAAAGAACAGAGTACGCCTCTGCTGCTTCCTTGAACTTGTCTTCCGCCTCTTTCTTCTCAGCATCACTCTTGTCCGTCTGACGGTCAGGGTGATACTTTATGGCCATCTTGCGGTAGGCCTTTTTTATCTGGTCGGCAGTGGCTTTCTTGTCCACGCCAAGCACTTCGTAATAATCTCTTTTTCCTGCCATAATTTTTCTTCGTTTAACTCAGTACAGATTTACTACTATCGGACAGATTACTGTCCTACGGCAACTTTCGCAAAGCGTATAACCTTGTCGTTGAGCGTATAGCCAGTCTGCACGCAGTCAATCACCTTGCCTTTCTTGTCGTCGCCCATACCTGGCACGAGAGCAATGGACTCATGATAGTCAACATTGAAGTCGGCGCCTACCGTCTCTATTTTCTTTACGCCCAACTGTTCGAGCGACTTGTAGAATTTGTTGAATATCAGCTGCATTCCCTCGCGAATGACAGCAACGTCTTCCGACTTGTCTGCCAATGCGCGCTCGAAGTCATCCAGAACAGGGAGGATGGCGGTAATGGTCTTCTCGCCGCCCTGCAGTATGAGGTCAGCCTTCTCCTTCATAGTGCGCTTGCGGAAGTTGTCGAACTCGGCCTGCTTATAGAGAGCCTGCTTCTTGAGTTCCTCTATCTCAGCCTTGGCAGCCTCCAGCGGGTCTACTTCCGGTGTGGCGTTCTCTGCAGCAGTGTCTTTTGCTTCTGATTCGTCGGCAGCAGCCTCCGCATTAGTTTGTGCGTTAGCCTTAGCTTCTTCGTTGTTCACATCAGTAGTCTGGGCACCGGCGTTTTGAGTATCGTTTTGGTTATTGATTTCTTCTGTAGTCATATTGTTCGTTGTTTACATTATAAAATATTGGCACACTCATTACTTACAACAAGCGTGCCAATGAATATAGTGTCTTTATGCATTCTAATTATGCATTATGAATTCAGCATTATGATGCATTACAAATACATTTGTTCTTTCTGCGCCTTGATGGCTTCATCATAGATGTAGTCGTCGTAGGTTGTGAGCTTGTCGATGGTACCCTTAGGCGTCAGCTCAATGATACGGTCGGCCACGGTGTTGATGAACTCATGGTCGTGCGAAGAGAAGAGGATATTGCCCTTGAACGAGATGAGGTTGTTGTTGAAAGCCTGGATGGACTCGAGGTCCAGGTGGTTGGTAGGCGTGTCGAGGATGAGGCAGTTGGCGTTCTGCAGCTGCATTCTGGCAATCATACAACGCATCTTCTCTCCTCCGGAGAGTACGTTGACCTTCTTCTCCACTTCCTCCTGCTTGAAGAGCATACGTCCGAGGAATCCCTTCATAGCCACCTCGTTGCCCGGGCCGTACTGCGAGAGCCAGTCCACGAGGTTCAGGTCGCAATTGAAGAACTCCGTGTTGTCGAGCGGCAGATAAGCGGTGGTGATTGTCACGCCCCATTTGTACGTACCGCCGTCAGCCTCGCGTCTGCCGTTGATAATTTCGAAGAGGGCCGTCATCGCCTTCGGGTTGTGGGAGAGGAAGACGGTCTTCTGTCCCTTCTCTATGTTGAAGGACACATTGTCAAACAGTACGGTGCCGTCAGCATCCACCGCCTTCAGTCCTTCTACTTCGAGAATCTGGTTGCCCGGTTCACGCTCCATCTGGAATATGATTCCGGGGTATTTGCGCGTAGAAGGCTGGATTTCCTCTACGTTAAGCTTTTCGAGCATCTTCTTGCGTGACGTAGTCTGTTTCGACTTTGCAACGTTTGCGGAGAAACGGCGTATGAATTCTTCAAGTTCCTTACGCTTCTCGTCAGCCTTTGCCTTCTGGTTCTGTGCCTGACGGAGTGCCAGCTGACTTGACTCGTACCAGAACGAGTAGTTTCCGGCAAACATGGTCACCTTTCCGAAGTCGATGTCTACGGTCTGCGTGCTTACGGCATCAAGGAAGTGACGGTCGTGCGACACGACGAGTACAGTCTGCTCCACATTAGACAGGTATTCCTCCAGCCATTGTACGGTGTCGAGGTCGAGGTCGTTGGTAGGCTCGTCAAGAAGCAGGTTGTCGGGGTTTCCGAAGAGGGCCTTTGCCATCATGACGCGCACCTTCTCCGTGTTTGAGAGTTGGCTCATGAGGTTGTAGTGTGCGTCTTCCTTTATGCCAAGGTTCGAGAGGAGCTGTGCTGCGTCGCTTTCAGCGTTCCAACCGTCCATCTCGGCAAACTTCTCTTCCAGTTCTGCAGCACGGATACCGTCTGCTTCCGTCATTTCCGCCTTACTGTAGAGTGCCTCGCGCTCCTTCATGTTTTCCCAAAGCGGCTGGTGTCCCATCAGCACGGTATTGATGACGGTGAACTCGTCGTATTTGAAGTGGTCCTGTTCAAGTACTGAGAGGCGTTCGCCAGGACCCAGTTCTATGCTACCCTTTGTAGCCTCCAACTCTCCGCTGATAGCACGTAGAAGTGTTGATTTTCCTGCACCGTTTGCACCTATTACACCATAGATGTTGCCAGGGGTAAACTTAAGATTTACATCCTTATAGAGGACGCGCTTGCCGAATTGAATGGCAAGGTTTGTAACTGTTATCATGCTTTACTTTTGATAGATGTGTATGTTTTACGGTGCAAAGGTAATAAGTTTTTCTCAATTACGCAAATAGGCTTGCCGCATTAGGCAAATTAAAGCGCAACCTTTGGTAGAGTAACGACGATATTGAGATGTCCATTGGCAGGTTCCGTCCGTACGCCGCAAGCATAGGCATGGGCAGACTGTCCTGTCTCGCGCACAATCTGTCGCATCACGAGGGCATCGGACGTAGGATTGCCAGACGCGAAAATATCCTCTTCTACCATATCCGTAAGGAAGCGCAGGCAGACGTAGCTTCCTGTCAGTCCGGTACTGTAGTCCGTCGTCAACTCAGCCTCCGGGCGCTTGCCGCCGTTTGCCCTTTTAAGCAACACCGTCAAATAGTCCATCAGTTCCCGGTTGGCAAAGATGCTGACCTCCGTGTCCACTCCAAACAGCCTTGCTATGCTCAACTTGGAGACTGCGAAAGAATAAGCTGCCGTTTGGTCGGAGACGACCCGGTTGCTCAGCAGCACATAGAGGTCGCGGTAAAGCTCTATCGTATCATGCAATTGAATGGCCGAGTCCTCTTCCCCGGACTTTGCTATTTGCACGATTCGCGAGGGGAAGTACATCGTCTCGTGTTTCAGAGTGCTCAACTGGTTTGCCGTTACATTGTTCATGACATGAAGTTGGTCGCACTCCTTTTCTAATACTGCATTGCGCTCGTTCATCTGTCGCTTGCGTTCCTGCAGGTTGTCGCGGAAGGCTATTTTGGGTTTAAGGTAGAGCAGCCATATTACGGGTACGAGCGAGAGTATGAGAAGCACGATGACCATTACCGCCATGTTTGCGATGATGTTGTTTCGCTCCATCGTCTGGCAGTATGAGCCGATAGTAGCGTCGCGCGTGCTCTCCTTGAAAAGCCGTGTGTAGACGTAGTTGTTGTATTCGTAGCGTTTCCATTGTTGCATTGCCATGGCAGCCACGGCAGTCTCGTTGTAAAAAGAGAGGAGCAGAGCAGTGTCTGCGGGGCAACTCTTCAGGGCCGCCTCACACGAGTCTGAGTACAACAGGGCGTCAGCATACCTGCCACTTATGTTGCAGAAGTACAGGCTGTCGCAAAATCTGGCCGCTTCGTTTTCGGTAGAATTTTGTGCTGCCGTTGCAGCAGACGTCACGGCGGTTGCCGTCTTGTTCTGCGCCGTCATCGTCTGACTATAGAGGACAACAAAGCAGACCGCCATGGTCAGAAGGCATTTAGCCGCCAACGGCATCCGGAAACAAACCCGTGTCCCCTCCCCTACCCTTGACTCAGCCTTTATAGTGCAGACGGAGAACAGGGAAGAGATCTTACGGTAACGTTCCATGATGCCCCGGCAGTTCTGCAGTCCGAAACCGTGTGATTTTCGTTCCTGGCTGTCCCGTCCTGTCCCTTCCTCTTCATCACGTATGGGACGGCAGTCAAAGATGTGCTCCAATTTGTCGGCGGCCATTCCCTTGCCGTTATCGCTGACGCACACTTCTGCGTAACCACCGCTGGGGCACGGTTCGCAGCTAATCTCCACCCTGCCTTTTCCGTCTTCCAGAGCGGAGCAGGCATTGTCTACCAACGTATTGACAATGAACAGCGTAAGTGCCCTGTCCGCCTTGACGACGACATCCGTGGGATGTGCGACAATCGCAATGCCCTTCGCTTCGAAGGCTTTGCTCCTCTTCTGCATCGTAGCCATCACCTCGTCCATCTTCAGCGACTCTATGTGCGGGGCGATGCTTCCCTGCTCCAGCTTTATCCAGCGAGTGAGCATCCCGTTCTGCCTCTCCACGAGTTCCGCCAGTTCTACGACATAGTCTGTGGATGTTGCGGCAGCAAGGCGCATACGGTCTATCAGCGGCACCATCGAACAGACCGTCTGAACCTTTGCGCGCTGGTCTACTGCGCTGCGGAGCAACCGCGAAAGTTTCAGTTCGGACATCGCAATGCGCTCCTCCAACTCCTCCAGCTCTTCTTCCGCCCCAGACTTCTTCCGCTCGTTTCGCTTCCGCAGCCTTACGAGCAATGCAGTAATGGTGCATAGTACCACGAACACGAGGAGCAGCACCGTGACGAGTCCCCACACCTTTTCGTTCGACCGCTTCAGCGACTCGACACGAGCCTCCAGCAGGCGGTCCTGACGTGTAGAGTCCTGCAGGTCCAAATACAAATTGCGGTAATGGTCGCTGAACTGCTTCTGTCCCATTGCCGCGTACGACATGGAGAGCCTCTCGTTGACGGTAGCCAGCAAGTCGGGAGTTTCTTTTATTGTGGGACACTTCAGTGCATTTCTCAGACAGTCTATGGACATCTGCCCGTTGCCCACATCAAAGAAGCAGTTGGCAAGCGTGAGCCATCCTGAAGCCTCATAGTATTCGTCGTTACTGGCGATAAAGGCGGCAAGCGCCCTTTCCGCCAAATTGCCCGCCAAGAGTTCCGTTGCCACGCCGTCCTCGTTGAGGTAACGCAGGAAAGCCGGGTCAGCGTCCTGTATGAGACGGCTTATCCCGGGGTTGCCCAGATACTGGCTAAGCAGCATCATGGCCACCGCCTTGTACCTTTCTATTCCTGCCCGTTGCGAGATGAAATAGCAGCGCGCCAGGCAGTCGTACCCCTTCAGGATGTCCGCTTTGAACTTGTCCACCTCATAGGGGTGATAGTAAGCCGTTGCCTGGTGGCAGAGAAAATTCAGCCAGTGAACCGTATCCGCCACGAAATTCATGGCAGCATCAGAGGCCAGGCGGTCCATGACGCTGCGTGCTTCCTTGGGCTGCCCCACTTGCCTGTAGTAGTCAGACAACGCAAACGAGTAGTCCAGTCGCGCCTTGATGTACTGTTGTTGTGCAGCATTGGGCCACGACATGTAACTGTCAGAGCAATCGTCCATTATCTTGTCGGCCTCATACTTGTGCAGATAGAAGTTGCGGTTTTGCGACCGCCTGCGACAAGTGTCCATCTGCGCAACCTCAGTCGCCAGACGGTCCAGGACGTCCTCCGGACTTTGCGTACACCCAATGCCAATCCCTGCCAACATAAAGACAAGGCTACACACGCCCGTCCTGACGACAATGCGTATGTAGCCTTCTTTATTGTACATATTTTTGTAAGTTACAAAAATACCGTTGTTTATCGGGGAGTGAGAATTATCCGCGAGCCTCAAGGCAGTAGCCGAGAGCTTCCTTACACTTGTCAGTAACGTACTGCCAGTCGCCGGCAGCCACCTTGTCCTTCGGGAAGAGCTTTGAACCCATGCCTACGCAGTAAACGCCAGCCTTGAACCACTTCTCCAGGTTCTCCTTCTCAGGAGCCACACCTCCGGTAACCATAATCTTCGACCATGGCATTGGAGCCAGCAGACCCTTGATGAGGTTTGGGCCTACCACGTCGCCCGGGAACACCTTTGTGAAGTCGCAGCCTACTTCCTGAGCCTTGCCGATTTCAGACGGTGTCAGACAGCCAGGGCAGTAAGTCACGCAACGACGGTTGCACACAACAGCGATGTCGGGGTTGAAGAGCGGACCAACAACGAAGTTGGCGCCCAGTTGCAGGTAGAGAGCTGCCGTAGGAGCGTCCACTACAGAACCGATGCCGAGAGCCAGCTCAGGGCACTCTGTGTTAGCCCACTTTGAAAGCTCTGCGAACACCTCCTGGGCGAAGTCGCCGCGGTTGGTGAACTCGAAAGCGCGTACGCCGCCCTCGTAGCAAGCCTTTATTACGTTCTTACAAACCTCAACGTCCTTGTTGTAGAACACAGGTACCATTGGTGCAGCGGCAATCTTTGCCATTACTGCAAACTTATCAAACTTTGCCATTATTGTTAAGTTAAATAATATTCAACTATAATGTTAGACTTTTTGTATCAGCACTATACGAACCGTTAGTGCCGTTTGAGTATTATCGCTGCACGCGACCATTAGCGTTGCCTCCAGCGAGAGACTCCACCTCAGCTACGCTTACGAGGTTGTAGTCGCCGTTGATGGTGTGCTTCAGAGCAGAAGCAGCTACAGCGAACTCGAGAGCCTCGCCCTGAGTCTCCTTTGTGAGCAGGCCGTGGATCAGACCGCCAGAGAACGAGTCGCCGCCTCCTACACGGTCGATGATCGGGTTGATTTCGTAACGCTTTGACTGGTAGAACTCCTTACCGTCGTAGATGAGAGCCTTCCAACCGTTGAAAGTAGCCGAGTAAGACTCACGCAGCGTAGACACCACGTACTTGAAGCCGAACTCTTCCTTCATCTGCTTGAAGATTCCCTCGTAGCCAGCAGCGTTAGTCTCGCCACCCTCTACGTTGGCATCAGGCTTGAAGCCAAGGCAAAGCTCAGCGTCCTCCTCGTTGCCGATGCAAACGTCAACGTACTGCATCAGAGGCTTCATGATAGAGATGGCCTTCTCTGAGGTCCACAGCTTCTTGCGGAAGTTGAGGTCAACGGAAACTGTCACGCCGTGACGCTTTGCAGCCTCACAAGCCAGCTTTGTCAGCTCGGCAGCCTTGTCGGAAATAGCAGGAGTGATGCCCGACCAGTGGAACCAGTCAGCGCCTTCCATGATTGCATCGAAGTCGAAGTCCTGAGGATCAGCCTCTGCAATAGCGGAATTTGCACGGTCGTAGATTACTTTTGAAGGACGCATTGACGCACCCGTCTCACAGTAGTAGAGACCTACACGGTCGCCACCGCGAGCGATGAATTTGGTGTTCACGCCATAACGACGGAGAGAGTTAACAGCAATCTGGCCAATCTCATGAGCAGGAAGTTTCGTCACGAGGTATGCGTCGTGACCATAGTTAGCGCAGCTGATAGCCACGTTGGCCTCACCACCGCCGGGGATGATGCGGAAGATGTCTGTCTGAACGAAACGGTCCTGACCATTAGGAGAAAGGCGAAGCATAATCTCGCCCAAAGTTACAACTTTTGCCATAATTTTAATTTAAGGTTTAAATATTTTTATAGTATTAAATCACTTCTTCATGAGACAAGCAGTTTTGGCGCTTACCAAAAGTTTGTGGCAAATTTATACATATTTTCGCAACTGAACAAATATTTGACAGCAAAAACCTGTTTTTTTTCTCCATTTCGTCAAAAAACACAGTACCTTTTTGTGTTGGAAACATTTTTTTAGTATATTTGCAACCCGTAAACACACAAAGAAAAAAGTCCAATAACACACAAAATGCCCAACGAACGCATAACCATCAAAGACATTGCAGAAAAAGCCGGTGTCTCCGTAGGCACTGTCGACCGTGTGCTGCACGGAAGACCAAACGTTTCGAAGAAAACATTGGCAAAGGTGAACACAGCGCTCGAGGAAATGAACTACGAGCCCAACATGTACGCCAGTGCGCTGGCCAACAGCAGACGATACGACTTCTATTGCCTCATGCCGAAACACGAGAGCGAGGCGTACTGGGAAGAAGTCGAAGACGGACAGAGAAAGTGCTGCGAGGCACGAAGAGACTTCCACGTACACATCACCACGAAATACTACAAGCGCAACGACCTGGAGTCATTCACCGAACAGTACACCTCCATCATCGAAGCGCAGCCCGACGGCGTCATTCTCGTCCCGACAAAACTCGACATCACGCGCCTCTTCACCGATGAACTACACGCACGCAATATACCTTTTATAATGCTCGACTCCTACCTGCCCGACCTGCGTCCCCTTGCCTTCTTCGGTCAGGACTCGTTTGCCAGCGGCTACTTTGCAGCCAAGATGCTCATGCTCATCGCCCATGACGAGAAGGAGATAATGCTCATGAAACAGACCCTCGACGGCGTTAACGTAGCAAGCAAGCAGCAGGACAACCGTGAAGTCGGTTTCCGCCACTACATGACAGACCACTTCCCCAACGTCAAAATCAACATGGTGGACTTGCCCTACCAGACACCGCGCAAGACCCACGAGACGATACTGGAACAGTACTTTGCGGAGCATCCCGACACCCACCACTGCATCACGCTGAACTCCAAGGCCCACCTCGTCGGCGAGTTCCTGCTGAAGACAAACCGGAGGAACATCCAGATCATGGGCTACGACATGGTAGAGAAGAACGCCAAGTGCATCCGCGACGGTTCCATCTCGTTCCTCATAGCCCAGCACGGATACCAGCAAGGCTTCTCCAGCGTCGACGCCCTGGTGCGCGCCATAATACTCAAGAAAAACGTCACGCCGGTCAACTACATGCCCATCGAAATCCTCTCGAAGGAAAACGTGCAGTTCTACCGCCGTACACAAATATAAAAATAATTTTTAACACCTACTTTTGCAGAAACCAAAAACATTATAACACTGTAAATCTAACAACACTATGGAACAGGCATTCCTGAAAATCAACCCCGCCGACAGCGTCGTAGTATGTCTCCGCCCAATGAAGAAAGGCGAGACAATCGACATTGACGGAAAAACCGTCACCCTGCTCGAAGACACCCCGGCAGGACACAAAGTCCTACTCGAAGACAAAGAGGAAGGCGAGAACATCATCAAATACGGCTACCCCATCGGCCACGCCCGCCAAGCCCTCAAAGCAGGAGCGTGGGTGAACGAGAACAACCTCAAGACAAACCTTGCAGGCACTCTCGAGTACACCTACAACCCCGTGGGCGAGAAGCTCTCCATCGCCAAGGAAGAGCGCACTTTCAAGGGCTACGAGCGCAAGAACGGCGACGTTGGCGTACGCAACGAAATATGGATTGTGCCTACCGTAGGTTGCGTCAACGGCATTGCCGAGCACCTGGCCAAGCAGCTCGAGGTGGAGACACGTCTCGACGGCATCGACGCCGTTCACGCCTGGCACCATAACTTCGGCTGCTCGCAGCTCTCCGAAGACCATGAGGCCACCCGCAAGATACTGCGCGACATCGTGCTGCACCCCAATGCAGGCGGCGTACTCGTACTCTCCCTCGGTTGCGAAAACAACCAGCCGGACGACTTCATGGCCATGCTCGGCGACTACGACAAGGATCGCATCAAACTCGTCGTCACCCAGAAGGTTGAAGGCGACGAGACAGAGTACTGCATGAACATCCTTCGCGACATCTACAAGCTCGCCAAGGAGGACAAGCGCGTCGACGTACCCGTCAGCAAACTGCGCGTAGGTCTGAAGTGCGGCGGTTCGGACGGCTTCTCCGGCATTACGGCCAACCCGCTTGAGGGCGAGTTCTCCGACTGGCTCGTCGCACAGGGCGGCACCAGCATCCTCACCGAGGTGCCCGAGATGTTCGGCGCAGAGACCATCCTCATGAACCGTTGCGAGACGAAGGAACTCTTCGAGGACACCGTCTCCCTCATCAACAACTTCAAGAACTACTTCCTCTCACACGGCGAACCCGTGGGCGAGAACCCAAGCCCGGGCAACAAGGCCGGCGGCATCTCTACCCTTGAGGACAAGGCCCTCGGATGCACCCAGAAGTGCGGACGCGCCCCCGTCAGTGGTGTGCTCGAATACGGCGACCGCCTGCAGACCTCCGGACTCAACCTGCTCTCCGCCCCCGGCAACGACCTCGTGGCCGCTACGGCACTCGCATCGGCAGGCTGCCACCTCGTGCTCTTCTCCACAGGACGCGGCACGCCGTTCGGCACCTTCGTTCCGACGATGAAGATCTCCACCAACTCCGACCTCTACAACCGCAAGAAGAACTGGATAGACTTCAACGCCGGACAGCTCGTGGACGGAAAGACGATGACCCAGCTTGTGCCGGAGTTCATCGACAAGATCCTCTCCGTAGCCAGCGGCGAAAAGGCACGCAACGAAATCAACGGTTACCAGGAAATCTCCATCTTCAAGAACGGTGTGACGCTCTAACCGCAGCATTGACAAACAGACAAGCAGGCAAAGTATTGGACACTTGCCTGCTTGTACAAAAAAATTGCCAACAACGGCCCTTCGATTATGTCAATGGGCTATTGTTGGCAATTATCGTATAAAAAATAACGTATAGAAGTCAGTTAGCGTTTCCCTTTTCCTTTAGTCTTGCGCCTGCCGAACACGCTGAACATACCGCTCAGCCGTCGGTACATTCTCCAGCCGAACACGACACCGTCCACCACCTCTGCGGAGTCAGCCGCAAAAGCCAGGCCGCGCTGGATGAACGATGCGCTTTGGCGCTGCTTCGCACGCTTCGGGTCGTCCTGCGAAAGCGAATGCCACAGGGTAGCCAACCGCTCTTCCTTCGTCGCAATGGCAGACCGTATGGAGGCGATGTGCCTCTCCAAGTCAGCCAGATTGTCAATTGGTTGTTGCTGTTTCATTTCCAACTTCCGCATTAGAGTCGTCCGTCAACACCTTCACCAGAAAACGCACCAACGGACGTTCTATCCACGCCTTGCGCATTGCATACACCACCACAAAGAGCAGCATGTAGGCGCAGCCGAAGACGAGGTAGCCCAGGGCGACGTTTTCCAACAGGACACCCAGAGCCGACGCCCCTGCCACGGAGACGCAGATGAGCGTCAGCAGTCCCAGCAAAGACAGCACCATGACCAAAGCCAATGCGGACAGAATGCGCACCACCTTGTCTATGGCAACATACTTCGCCGACTCAGCCTGCAGGGAGAGCCATTCCTTGCTCTCCTCCACAAACTGAGCTATCGTCTCTATATTTCTGTTGCTGGACAACATTATTTATAAGTAGGTGTATTCAAAATTACATTAGCCCTCGCTAACCTCTTCAGCCAGCTCCTCCACCTGCTTCTTCGAGAGGCAGATGTTGTGCTTGTCGCAGAAATTGCGAATCTGGTCCTGAAGCTGATACTTGTCGCAGAACCCCTTTACCGAGTCAGAAATCTTCGCACGTGTGTCCTCACCCTTCTCAGGTGCGAGAAGCAATGCTGCCGTAGCGCCAGCAACGGCGCCGCCTACTACTGCTGCCAAATAACCTAATGCTTTCATAATCTTTCAAATTGTTTAATGGTTAATATTTATCTTCGGGGGCCCCATGCGTCCTGACCGTGCAAGTACGCCGCACCCTTTCGACTGCAAATGTAGAATAAAAAAATGAAAAGCAAGCAGACATTATGTTAAAAAAGGCGAATAGGCGGAAAACTTACATTTTTTTTACTACCTTTGCGCAATATTTAGTAATCAGAAAACCAAAATCATCTACACAACAAAAGTAATCATGAAGAAATCTCTGATATTCATCGCAGCTCTTGCCGCAGGCGCAATGGTCATCTCCAGCTGTAGCTCTTCAAAGGAAAGCGCATACCGTAAAGCATACGAAAAAGCAAAGGCACAGGAAAAGGCCCAACAGGCCCAGATGCAGCAGCCTGTCCAGGAGGATGCCGCCACTACGCAGCCGCAAGTGACACCGCTCGTTGAGGCACCCGCCGATCAGCCCGTTGCCACAGACAACGCCACCGTACGCTCCGAGAGCGTCAGCCTTGTCAGCGGTCAGGGCATCCGCGACTACAGCGTCGTTGTAGGCTCCTTCGGCGTACAGGCAAACGCCGAAGCCCTCCGCCAGCGTCTGAACAACTCAGGCTACCAGGCACAAGTCGTAAGGGGCAACAGCAACGGCCGCGACATGTACCGCGTCATCCTCTCCACCTCCGACACCCGCGAAGGAGCCGTGCAGAGCCGCAACTCCGTAAGGGGCACCTATCCCGACGCTTGGATTCTCAAGAAACAGTAAGATAACGCACACCACTATAGCCTCGACAAGAAACTCACAATAATGTCCAGAATACTCGCTATAGACTACGGCAAAAAGCGCACCGGGCTCGCTGTGACAGACACGTTGCAGATAGTGCCCGGTGCGCTTGATACAATAGACACACGCCAGCTCATGGAATACCTCAACGCCTACGTCGCCAAGGAGCCCGTAGAGCGCATCATAATCGGCGAACCCGTGCAGCCCAACGGCCTGCCCTCGGAAAACCTCCAGCGGGTGCGCTCCTTCGAGGGACAGTGGCGGAAGGCACACCCCGACATCCCCATCGAGGGATTCGACGAACGGTTCACCTCCGTCCTGGCACACAAGACCATGATCGACGCCGGACTGGGCAGGAAGGCACGGCGCGACAAAGCCGTGGTGGACCGCATCTCCGCAACGATAATACTGCAGGACTACCTCAACAGCCGACGGTAATACTACAGGACAACACGAAGAGCCGACGGTAATACTACAGGACAACACGAAGAGCCGGCGGCAAAAAGACAATATTCCCCAAAACAAGAACACATTAAATGATACTCCCCATCTACACCTACGGACAGCCCGTCCTACGAAAAGTAGCAGAAGACATCACCCCCGACTACCCCGAACTGCAGACTCTCATCGCCAACATGTGGGACACGCTGGCCGACAGCGAAGGCATCGGACTCGCCGCCCCGCAGATAGGTCTCGCCATACGCCTCGTCGTCATCGACCTCGACGTGCTCAAGGAAGACCTGCCCGAGTACGACGGATTCCGCAAAGTATTCGTCAACCCGCACATAATAGAACTCGACGACAGCGAGAAAGACTCCTCCACGGAAGGATGCCTCTCCCTGCCCGCAATACACGAGAACGTAGTGCGCCCCACGCGCATCCACGTACGCTACCAGGACGAACAGTTCCAGGAGCACGACGAATGGGTCACCGGATACCTGGCACGCGTAATGCAGCACGAGTTCGACCACCTCGAAGGCACCATGTTCATAGACCGCCTCTCGCCCCTGCGCAAACAGCTCATCAAGTCGAAACTGCGCGCACTCCTGCAGGGACGCTTCCGCTGCGGATACAAAGTGAAAGTTGCACCACAAAGAAAATAGACCCCACACCCACCCATACAGACACAGACCAACGGTGCATCTCCGACAAGACATACTGACACTCCTCGTCGCCCTGACTCCAACCTTGGGAGCCAGGGCGCAGTACAACGTAGACAGGCTCCTCACCGGCGGACGCATTGCCCTGCACTACGAAGACTACGTCCTCTCCATACAATACTTCAACCAGGCCATCAACCAGAAACCCTACCTCTGGGAACCATGGCAGCTGCGGTCCATTGCCAAATACTACCTCGACGACTGGCACGGAGCATACGCCGACGCCTCCAAGGCCATCGAGCTTAACCCGTACGTCACGGAACTCTACGACCTGCGAGGCATAACGGCCATAAAGCAAAACCTTTACGACCAGGCGATAAAGGACTACACGAAAGCCATCCAGCAGCAGCCCGCCAACTGGAACTACTGGTACAACCGCGCCGTCTGCTACCTCGAGAAAGCCTCCTACGACACCGCCAGCGTCCAGCTGGACACCATCATGGCAAAGTGGCCCAAGAAGGCCGAACCGCTACTGATGAAAGCCGAGATCTGCCTCCACCAGAAAGACACCACGGCGGCAGAGACGTGGGTCAACAGCAGCATCAAGCTCGACAAGTACAACACCGAGGCGTGGCGAATGAGCGGAATGCTGGCACTGAGAAGGAACGACTGGCAGGCCGCCGACACCGCACTCTCGAAGGCCCTCCACCTGCGCCCGAAAGACACCGGGTGCTACATAAACCGCGCCCTGGCACGCCTGCGACTCAACAACCTGCGCGGAGCCATGGACGACTACAACTCCGCCCTCGAGTTTGACCCCAACAACTTCCTCGCCCACTACAACCGCGGACTGCTCCGCCAAAACCTCGGCGACGACAACCGCGCCATCGACGACTTCAACTTCGTGCTGAAGCTCGAACCCTCCAACGTCATGGCACTCTTCAACCGTGCCACCCTGCTCGACCGCACGGGCGACCTGCGCGGAGCCATACGCGACTACACGAAAGTCATCGACATCTTCCCCAACTTCTGGACGGGCCTGCAGTTCCGCGCCGCCTGCTACCGCAAACTCGGCTTGACGGCAAAGGCCGAAATGGACGAGTTCCGCATCATGAAGGCACAGATGGACAAGCACCAGGGCGTGCAGCGCCGCTGGGGCAAGGCCAAACTGAACGCCATGCGCAGTCTCAGCGACATAGATCCAGAGAAGTACGACCAACTCGTAGTAGATGACAACGTCACCGAGGGACACCAGTACGAAAGTGCCTACCGCGGAAAAGTGCAGAACCAACGCACCAACACACAACTGCTCCCCTACCTCGCAATCATAGTACAGCACAATGCTGCACGCCAGCTGACGGCCATACCCTACGATGCCCAGACGAGCGAGACAATCAGCCTCCTCTCCGCCCTGCAGCCGATAAAGGGCAGCAGCTTCGCCCTGAACATCGGCCATGTAGGAAACGGCTCC
This sequence comes from Alistipes putredinis, assembly GCA_963602765.1. Taxonomy (GTDB): domain Bacteria; phylum Bacteroidota; class Bacteroidia; order Bacteroidales; family Bacteroidaceae; genus Prevotella. The sequence goes on from CAVCKM010000156.1 coordinate 17,368, forward strand.
GGCATCGAACTACTAACGTTCGTCGACATCATAACAGAGAAAATCGACACGGAGCAAAACAATCTGGAGACGCTGGCACAACTCTACTTGCTGCGCGCCGTCTGCAACGCCTCCGCGCAGGACTACAAGAGTGCCGTCCGCGACTTGGACCAACACCTCAAGTACGCCAAGCCGTCTGCCACCGCCCTTTGGATGCGTGCCGTCTGCACGGCGATGCTTGCCGACTACGAACGTACTGCGGCTGCAAAACCGTCCGCTGCCGAGGCCGCTACGACCGCCGCAAGTGCCATAACCGCTGCATCTGCCAAAAGTGCCACAAGCGCCGCTACTGTCCCCTCCCTCCAGCAGCTCACGGACAGACAGCTGCAGGCTGCAGGCATTACGGCAGACTTCAAGCGTGCAGTCCAACTGGCACCCGACAACGCGCTCATACTCTATTCCTACGCTACATACCTCGCCCGACAAGGCAGCAGCGCCGAAGCCGTCGACCTCTACAACAAGCTCCTCCAGCACACCCCGTCAATGGCACAGGCGTACTTCAACCGCGCCCTGCTCCTGCTGCCGACAAACCAGCCTGCTGCCGAGGCCGACCTCAGCAAAGCCGGTGAGCTGGGCCTCTACAATGCCTACAGCATTTTGAAACAGACAGTAAAAGGAAAAAAGAACAACAAAAAGAAATGACGAAATACATGCGTACCTCTATGCGTACAATAGCAACAGCATGTCTTGCCGCTGCCATTTGCACTGCCCCTGCCCCTGGCAAGGGCAAGACACCAAGGCAGATGTTTGAGACCATGCCTGCGGAATTGCACATCCACAATACCGTAGCCATGGACAGTATCTCGCCCGTCACGATGCGCTGCAATGCAGCAGCAGGCACTACAATGGAAATGACAGCCCTGCCCTGCTCTGCCGTCCCGACTGCAAACGCCGCCGTAGCCTCCGACACCCTCTTCTACCTACTTACGACGCGCAACACCCCTGAGTCTGAAACAACCTGCGACATCTACGACCAGGACTGGCAACGAATAAAATCCATCCCCCTGTCTCCCTACGCTACGTCGCTTATAGCCAAACCGGATACGATGGGAGCAGCAGAGTACCAGGAGATACGTAAACTTATAGACTTGCCGCTGGTCGAAGCGCACTTTACTTCGAAGTCGCCTGCAACACTCGAACTCTCCCTGCATATACCTTTACTGGGCAAAAAAGACAGACAACGCATGAATGCAATTCTTGTAAGAAAAGAATACCAAATAGTAGGTACTGAGCTGCAGGTCATTGATTATAATCAATAAAACAACGAGAAACATTATAAATCATACAAAAAAGCTTGCACCTATGCGAGTTATTCTGTAAATTTGCATCGTGTTTTTCATGGTATTAGATTATTAAGGTTAATAAAGATTGGTTGTCGTGAGA
>CAVCKM010000157.1:0-19591 GCA_963602765.1 Alistipes putredinis
CCTTCAAGGCATCATATTTCTCCAGATAGCCATACTGAGCCTCCTTGTCAGGACGGACCGTCTCGAAGTTCTGGTCGAATCGGTCTGCACAAGAGGCCAATAGCGTGACCCCGAGTGCAGATACTAATATTTGTTTGTTCATAACTTGTACGATAATTAATTATTATAGGTATAAGAGAACTCCTCCAAGGTTACTCCGCTACGCATCCAAACGAGCTTCTCATTCAAGTTTTTCCTGACACCGCCAGCGAAAGTAATCTCGGCATTGAGTTCCATCAAGTCACGATTTTTATTGTTCCAAGACAACAAGGCGTCGTCAGCCCAGGAACCAGTACCCGTTGCAGTCACTCCGTCAGTGAGAGATGTGATGGTACACTTCTCGTTCTCATCGAAAGTAAGCAAGAGGTCAGCCTTGTAAATAGTACTACCCTCCTGGAACTCTACAGAATAGACAGAGCTGTTCAAGGAACGAGTGGTAATCTCTACCTGTGAAGCCTTCTCGATGTTGTCGGTGCTTGTGTTATGGTTGGTCAACCACCAGCCACTATACTTATTTTGATACTTCACGCAGTACATCACGTAGTCCTGAGGAGCCTCATCCCAAATGGAAGCATTGGTACGGGAGCCTGTAGCACCTTCTTTCAACGTACCTGTATTGATTTTGCCGAATCCCTGCTGACTTGTCATTACCACAGGAATGACGTATGTGTTCTTGACAGCATCGGGGTCGTTGAAGAACGCGTCGGTCAGGTTTACCACTGTCTCACCCGTCATGCCACCATTAAAATTCAATGTATTGGTGGAGAGAGAGTAGTACTCGGCAGGCATGGCCTTGACAGGGGTTCCATCATCAAACGTAAGATTGTCGCACAAGCTATTGTCGACAGTTATATTCACAGAACCATTACTACCATTATAAGAACCGCCAAAGGTTGCCTTAATCTTGCACTTATGCGCTTTGTCAAGAGATGTATCATACTCATCATCACCCAGTACGATGGTACGTACTGGTGATTGATAAGCAAAATAGACACTGGTGCCGCCCTCATAATCGTCGAAGGTTTGGTCTCCATTGTGACAGGCTGTGAAAGAAGCCATAACCCCCATCAGACCAGCCACCATCTTGATATATCGTTTCATAATCATTAGTCTTAATTAAATATTAGTCGTTTTGCTATTTCCAGCCCTCGTTTTGCTTGAGGTTGCTGTACTTCAGAATTTCAGAGTATGGGATAGGACCATAATACATATAGCTGTCATACTTACGCTCCTCAGCATCGAAGGTCTTATAGATGTAAGAACCTGTTGTCGCATCGGTAGTGATGTTTATACCCTGGGCTGCCTCATTGAGGTTAGCCTTCCAACGGCGCAAATCCCAGAAGCGATGGTTCTCGAAGCAAAGTTCCAGGCGACGCTCGTTGCGAATCAACTCGCGCATTTTTTCCTTACTCTCTGCGCACTCGTCCAAGTATGGGTCTTCGCCAAACTCACCGATACCGGCACGCTCACGGATAGCCTTGATGACATCGTATGCAGAATAGCCGGCACCTCCAACCTTAGCCTTAGGCCCCTGAGCCTCATTGGCAGCCTCAGCATAGTCGAGCAAAATCTCTGTTGTACGGATGCGAGCAGGCAAGTGCTTCTGCTTGGTTGTTGAGTTAGGATTCAGGTTGATGTCAGAGCGAAGCAACTTACGCATATAGTATCCTGTCTTGGTTGACTTGCCGTTCTCCTTGTTCAAACCGTCCTGAGTCTTAGAGTCCGCAGCCGTATTCACCTCTCCGTCAGTAGCGCCGATTTTGTCACCATTGACAAGGATATAAGCCTTGAGACGAGGATCACGGTCAGCATAAGGTTTTTTCGGGTCATACCCAGAATTGCTATTGGCGATAGGATAGCCATTTCCCATAGGGAAGGCATCCACCAGGTTTTGGGTTGGGTTGATGCGACCCTTACCATAGAGCGTTGGAGGATAATAGTCTTCTTCGAGCGTGGTGCTCTCATCCACATTACCTCGCCAAATCATCTCCTTAGGATTGGTTGCCGTTCCCAAGCCGTCAATCATAGTCTTGTCGTCAAACCACTTCCAGCCGGCAGGGTCACAGGCCTCCAAGCCACCAAACTTCTGCAAGCAGTCAGCGGCATACTTGGCAGCATCTTCATAACTGAACACTCCTGCAGATGCGTAAGCAGGGGAAGCAGCCATGATAGCCACCTGAGCCTTGAATGCAGAAATGATTCTTCCATCAATCTTGCCTACATGGTTGGTACCAAACGCACGATTGTACTCAGCGTTGCTGGCTCCCTCTTGCACATACTTCGAAGGAATATTGTTTTCATCTACGTCGCCATACTGCTCTGGAAGATATTTCAAAGCCTCATCGAAGTCAGACATTATCTGGTCGATGCACTCCTTAAACGTATTACGTGGCAAGTTGAAGTCAGACTGTGAGTCCTCGGAGGCAAGATGAATAGGCACACCCATCAACTGACCGTCAACCATACCTGCGTGAGCACGCAGCAAGTAGAACATGTGCAAGCCACGCAAGGCATAAGCGTTGCCTTTATAATTGTCGGCGTACATCTTTTTGAGAATCGCACTAGAGTAGGCCCACTCCACCTTGTCGCAGTTTTCCAGCATCAAGTTACAGTACTGGATGGCGTGATAACGTCCGTCCCACTGAGATACAGGGTTCATATTGGCAGCCCAGGAACCAGTAGCCATCTTCTTGTAGTTGTCATCATTGTTATTGGTGACAGCATCGTCAGTGGCGACATCAGTAGCTGGCGTGGTGCTATATGGCAAAGCCAAGTAAGCATTGTCAAGGAGACCACGGGCAAAGGTTGGGTCCGTGTACATCTGGCTGATATCCTGGTTATTTTCCAAGGCAGGCTCAAACAGGTCGTCACAAGACGTGAACGAGACGATGGCTGCGCTTATCAATAATAATCTTGATAATTTCATAATTTTACTTCTTTTTAATAGTTCTAGAATGAGACCTTGGCACCGATGCTGTAGTAACGGCATAGTGGTGCAGAACCAGAGTTGTTGGTATTCATTTCCAAGAGCTTGCGTTCCTTGGCAATGGTCAGCAAGCTGTTACCATTAGCAAAAATCTGCAACCCGCGAACAATGCCATTGCCTAAGATGGACTTGGGGAAGTCATATGTGAGCTGTACTTTTGCCAAGTCAAAACGGTCGGTCGAGTACATCCAGAAGTCTGATGTCTGGTAGTTGTTGGTGCCAGCCTCTGTTGTCAGACGAGGATAAGTAGCTGTTGCGGCTGTCTCCTCAGTCCATCGTCCACGCATCTCTGCAGTGTATTTGGCGTCACCGCCAACCCAGTAATAGGTTGAGTTCTTCACACCCTTTGCGCCGAAGCTTCCTGTACCGAGCATGAAGAGGGTAAAGCCCTTATACTTTAAGGTCAGGTTGAGAGCAACAGTGGTAGGAGAGCCGTACCAGCCCGCCTTGCCCAAGCACACTTGGTCTTTGCTATCAATGACACCGTCGCCGTTCTGGTCCTTGTACTTCAAGTCACCTGGACGGATGGTTCCACCGATAATTTGGGTAGGAGAGTTCTTGATATCATCCTCATTCTGGAAGAAGCCTAAGCACTCATAGCCCCAGATGGCATCGAGTGGCTGCCCCTGGCGATACTGATAAGTATCGGCATACTGTGAGTCGTCACGCTTGGTTGCCTTGGTGGTGTAATATGTTACATTGGCACCTACGCCGAAACCGAAGTCGCCAAACTGCTTCTTGTAGTTCACACCCAGGTCGAAACCTGTTCGCTTATCTTCATTGTAGTTCACGTAAGGGACGAAAGAAGACTCTGGATAGTAGCTATAAAAATAGCTTGGCATCTGGTTGCGAGCCTCGATGATGCCATTGGTCCACTTTGAGAGGAAGTAAGATGCATCGAAGCTCAACGACTTGTTGAGCACTTCTGCATGGATATTGGCAGAGAATTCCTTGCGATGCAAGTAGTTGAAGTCGTCATTGCCACCACGCTTAGACTGCATGGCCGAGTGACCCGAGCCGCCATTCCAGTCCCACCAGCCACCACTCTGGTAGGTGCCAAGATACATATAGTAATCGTCGATACCGATGTCGGTCTTCATGTCGGTATAGCTGGCACTCACGGTCAAGTCGTCAAAGATGGAGTTCTCCAGGAACTTCTCCTTAGACAGACGCCAACCCAAAGTGAAGGAAGGGGAAAGCCCCAAGCGATTTGACGAAGGCAACTTTGCTGACCATGGTGCTGCCAGAGAGAAATCGGCATAGTACTTATGGTTGTAGTTATAGGAGAGCTGCAAGCCCATATTGGCATTGCTTACCTTGTGATATTCTCCCGAATTGGTCTGCTGATACCCATTAGCTACCAACATGGCACTTACATTGTGTACCTTATTGAAGGTACGGTTATAGTCGAAGTGAGCATTGAATGCAATGGTCTGGTTGTCGGTAGAACCAGAGATATTCTGCACGCCCGATTTCTTGTCTACAGTACCATTGTCGTTCAAACCAACGATGACATCCTTGCCATTGTAGTTAGCCCATGTAGGCTGGAAGGTGGCATAGGTATTATTATAGGATGTCGTGTATATGGTTGCATAGTCGATAGCCACCATCGTATGGAAGCTCAATCCCTTTAGTACAGACGACAAGTCGAAGTTAACACCAGCATCAAACTGGAACTGACGGCTATGATAAACATTGGTACCCGAAGCATAGATGTCGCCAAAGATATTGCTCTGGTCGAGGTTGGAGCCGCCCAAGAAATACTTGCCGTCAATGATGTTGGCAGAGTTGCCAATCAGGGTCAACGCATTCTTGGCATTGGCATCTATCATATCAACAGGAATCAATGGGGATACACGGTTAGGACGCAAGGTGCGGGCCTTCTGCCAATACAGGTAACTATTGTTGGCCGACCCAGAGCTATAGTAGGTTGCATTGGCATTCACGTATGCAGAGATAGCCTTGCTCAAGTTGATGTCCACATTGCCCCTCACATTGAAGCGGTCTGTATAATTGTTCTTTGCCTCGCCAAAGTTCAGCAAATCGCCCGAACGGTTGTAACTGATATTAGCGAAGAAGCGGGCTCTCTGGTTACCACCTTCTATCTCAGCGGAGACCTCAGAGCGATTATAAGCTTTCTTCACATAATCAGAAGAATAGAAGTCCACACTTGGATAACGATATGGATTATTGCCTGAGGCATAATTGTAAATCGTCTCGGCACTATATGGCAGGTTGTTAGGATTACCGCCGTCATTAAGGAACGCCTCATTATAAAGAGACATATACTCAGCAGAACCGAGATACTCAGGGAAAGCCTTGGCTACATTCCAGCCCGTATTGGCGTTGACCTTCACAGCCAAACCGTCGTTCACACGGCCACGCTTTGTCGTAATCATGATAACGCCATTGGCAGCTTTGCTACCATAGAGCACCGAAGCCTGTGCGCCCTTGAGAAAAGAGATGTCATCTATCTCATCAGGACGAACATTGTCAGCTGCACGAGGCACTCCATCGATGAGGACAAGTGCCCCGGAATAACCCCACATGCCGGTGCCATTATAACCCGACACATAGCCCTGCATATTGTCAAGGCTTGAGGTATTGTAGTTTTTCTCTGTCAACTCTCTGACATTGATGCTACCGACACCGCCCATGATGTCGCTTTGCTGAACCTTCTTGAAGGCCACATTGACCAAAGTGCTGTCGGATGTCTCTTGCGCAGCTGCAGGAAACTGAGCGAGGAGAGCCGTCACAACCGGCAAGGCAGAGTATATTGTTTTCTTATTACTTTTCATATACTAATGATACTGTCTAATTGGATATTTTAGAAATCACTTGTCTCACGTATTACCAACCAGGGTTCTGAGGGTACTCAGAATACAGGTAGACATCACTCTCTTTGAGTGGCAAGAGATAATGCTTCTCTGAGAAATTGCGAGTCAAGATGGTCTTCTCACTCCATCCCGTCACCTCTGCATCACGTGGGTCGTTCTTGCTGAAGTCATAATCACCCACACGCTTGAACTCCTGTGACGTCTTGATGTTGTAAGGATATTCGGTGAGTAGCAGCCAACGCTGCAAGTCGTTCCAACGGAAGCCCTCGAAGGCGAGTTCTACGGCACGTTCACGACGCACCTCGTCCATAAACTTATTCTGATCACCCACAAACTTATCTGCTACATGACCAGCACCAACACGGTCGCGAAGTACATTGATAGCATCGGCAGCTGTAAGCCCACACTTGGAGTTGGAGTAACTTGCACCCTGTGCTGCAGCACCGGCCTCGGCATACATCAAATAGATGTCTGCAAGGCGCATATAGGGCAGGTCACACTGCAGGGCGCCACCCCAGTTGTACATGCCATCATACTTATTGGCCTGGTGGGGCACCAGCTTCTGGCAATAATAACCTGTGCGGCAACCTTGGCTGGCAGATTTTCGCAATTCGCTGTCAGAATACATGGGGAGATATTGCAAAGCCGCAACATTTGGCTCCTTGTTTGCATCAATGGTGGTATTGATATACTTAAAGCCATCAAACACTATGTCGTGGTAGAAGCGAGGGTCACGATCCTTGAAGGGATGCGTCGGGTCGAAGCCGGAATCTGGATCGTCCAAAGGCAGACCGTTAGCCATACCGTAATAGTTCACATAGTTGGCAGTTGGCTGGTGAATCAGAGCATCGTGTTCCACGATACCTTCCATTTTGGGTCCCCAGAGCTTGGCGAAGTTCCAGTTAGAACCATTTTCACCAATGTATGGTGAGCGCAAGATAGCCTCTGTAGAGCCTGGCTGTTTCCAGTTCTTACCTGTGGTACGGAAAATGTCCGAGTAGTTGTTTGTAGAACCTGACGCTGCCTCATGATTGTAAATGTCAGAGTAGTCATAGTCGCACAGAGAATATGGAGTCTTGCCGGAATTAACCTGAGCAATGGCATCAGCCAAAGCATCAGCAGCCTTTGTGGCAAGCTCTTTATTATAATTATATGTGTCACCATTCTTGGAGGCACCCGTCTTAGCCCCAACGTTGTTCAACGGAGAGGAAGCCCAAAGCAAGACTTTTCCTAAGTAGCCTAAGGCGCAGACCTTAGTAATACGCAAATCGTTCTTGCCCAAAGTTTTCTTACCGATGGTAGTCTTGTCCCAATCGTTAGGGAGCAACTCTGCCGCAGCCTGGAAGTCTTCAGCGCACTTCAAGGCGCACTCTTTATAAGAAAGACGAGGCAATGTCAACACGGACGCTCCGTCCAACACGGTATCCACGTAAGGCATACCACCAAAGAATGCAATCAGCTCCTCATGCCACCAGGCACGGAAAAAGAGCAGCTGACCCTTGATGATATTTTTCTCTTCCTGGGTGCAGTCTGTCATCAAATCCAGATTCGCAAGACCCAGGTTACACTTACGGATGCAATACCATGCATGCTCCAAAGAGTGGGAGAACTTATCAGTACTGGTCGAGCTCAAGGCATTAGAGTGCAAGAAACTCTGAGCGTCATTGTACCAATCACGATAGTCACCCAAGTCAAAGTGGGCTGTCACATGAGTATCGCCCAGACCTGTATTCATGATTTCATCCTCACCCCAGTTGAAGGTACAGCACCAATAGTTCGACTCCTTGCTTGGAATACAGTTGTAAACCTCCTCGATGTATCCCTGGAAGTTGGTGAAGTTCTTGAACGCTTGCTCTGCACTCACATCCGTATCAGGGCTCTTGTCCAAGTAATCGGTACAAGAAGCAAAGCCGCAGGTGAGACTCAGCGCACAAAAAAGTTTTACTATGTTTTGTTTCATTTGTTTATTCGTGTTTATAGATTAAACTTGAGACCGAAGTTGATACGCTTCATAGTTGGGTATGCACCAACGGCACCACCATTACTGGAGAAGTTCGACTCACGGTCATCTGGCATTTTTGTCCAAAGCCAAAGGTTGTTGCCACTAACATAAACCTTCAAGTTGTTCAACCCGAATTTCTTGACCCAACCACCGTTCCAGGTATAAGCAATCTCCACATTCTTCAAGCGGACATAAGAACCGTCGCAGAGATACTGCGTTCCATAATATGCCGCATTGGACATTGGCTTGGAGTTGTAACGTGGCGTAAGGACATCATAGCCTGTATGGTCATCGCTCCACCAAGTTCCTTGGTTATAAACGTTGGTCAGCATTGGGTCTGACAAACTAATCATGGTAACATCACGCGTCACATTGGTTACACCATAGAACTGAACAAAGCAGCTAAAGCCCTTATACTCATAACCGATGGTTGCGTTGTAGGTGTTCTGTGGAGAAGAAGTGTATCCGTATGGCACTCTGTCGTTCACATTGTCCACCTTGCCATCACCATTGAAATCTACAATGTAGTAGTCGCCTGGCAGACGGTTGCCGTCATTGGAATCCATCCTTGGAGAACCGTAGACATCATCATAGTTCTGGAGAACGCCCCTGTCCAGATAGGTATAAGTCTGATTGATGGAATGACCTGCAGCCTTGCGATAGGATGGGAGGAGTTCCGGGTCGTCCTTCACTTCCACTTTATTTACAGCATGGGTCATATTGAAGTTAGCCCACACGCGCATCTTATTGGCGAAGACCTTGTTGAACTTCAATTCCAACTCATAACCATTTGTGGTTACCTTACCGAGGTTGGCGGTAGGAGCTGTTTGACCGAAATACGAAGGAACGGCACGGTCTGAACTACTTACCAAGATGTCTGAACGGGTATCACGGAAGAAATCTACAGAACCCGTAATCAAGCCACCCAAGAATCCAAAGTCGACACCGAAGTTTAATTTCTTCACTTTCTCCCAGTGTACGTTGGCGTTACCAACGGAAGCTTCACGATACCAGGTATAGATAGACTCCTTGTCGCTGGCAGTTGTACCCAACTGAGTTTTTCCGCCGTATGCCCACTGAGTCATATAGAGGAAGCGGTCGCCCACGTTGTCATCACCGATTTCACCGTATGAGGCACGAAGCTTCATCATGTCCACTATCTTGTGCTCACGCAAGTACTCCATGAAAGGTTCCTCAGAAATCATCCATCCAAGAGCGCCAGAGCTAAAGAAGGCGAAGCGATTGTCTGAAGAGAACTTCTCAGACCCATTGTAAGCGCCGTTGTACTCGAAGAAGTAACGAGAGTTCCAATCGTAAGTGGCACGGAATACCCAGTCTTCACGATAGGAGGGAATCATATAACCGGTGGCATTCTCCTGACGACCGAACATGCCCATTCCACTAACATTATGTTTGCCGAATGCACGAGCCCAGTTGAGCTGCAGTTGGTAATTCAGGTTACGCATGGTAGCGGAGTTGTTTACCTCTCCACCGTTTACCGTCCACAAGTTACCTGTCGTATAGTCGAACTTGTCGTAGCTTTCGTATGCCTGTTTGTAGGATACCGCACCCGTTTCAGGGTCTATCCACTTGAGCTGAGGGTCATGATACATATCATTGACACCGCGATTTTTCTCTACGAAGGTATTGTCCCACGAAATCAAGCCACGAGCAGACAGTCCCTTTGTAATGAAGTCAAGTTTCTGTTCCACTACGAAATCGGTAGTGATGCGTGTGGTGGTAGATGTCATAGTACCTCCCAAAGAAACCTGCTGGGCAGAGTTGGTAACATTAGTGGAACCAGGCAGGTATCCCCAAGAGCCATCGCTATACTTAGGCAAGAAAGCGTCAGGAGAAATATTGTAGGCACCAGACCACTGCTGGCTGACCTGCCATTCGCTATAACCGTCTGAGCTATTGACCCATGGAGCTTTTCTCACGCCATTGGAACCTGCCAGGTTCATCTTGAACACCGTAGTCTTGGTGATGTTGAAGTCGAGGTTCGAACGAACATTCACACGGTTATAGCTATAACCTGTACCATAGCTACGTCCATTACCGAAGTCCTTATAAAGGTCGCCCTCGTTCACGAAGTCAACACTTGCGAAGTATTTCACGAACTTGGTACCGCCAGACACATTCACATTGGCATTGTAAGACATCGTGTAATCCTTGAAGAGTACATCCTGCCAATCCACGTTAGGGTAACGCTCTTGCTGTTCTATGGTAGTCTGGTTGCGATAGTTCTCTATGAAGCTCATCGGTTTCATCTTGTCGAAACTGCCCGGAGAGATATTCAGCTCATGCTCGATAGCTTTGTTGCGAGCAATCAAAGCATCGTAAGAATCATACTTGTCTGGAAGCTTCGAAGGTATCTTCATCACGGCATTGGCGGTAACGCTAATCTGAGCCTTGCCTTCAGAACCACGCTTGGTTGTAATCAGGATGACACCATTGGCACCCTTCACGCCATACACAGCGGTGGCAGAAGCATCCTTCAATACAGAGATGGTAGCCACAGACTGCATGTCCACGCTGGACATAGGGCGCTCGATGCCGTCGACCAAGACAAGAGGAGAGGAGTTGTTCCAAGAAGAGGCACCACGAATCTGAATCTGTGGCTCCTCCTCGCCGGGCATACCGCTCGATGCGGTAGTGACAACGCCCGGAAGGTTACCGGTCAAGGCTGCACCGATGTCGCTGATACCTGCTGCACGCTCCAACACCTTGCCGGTGGTCTGCGTGATGGAGCCTACGACGGATGCCTTCTTCTGTTGGCCGTAGCCTACTACAACAAGCTCGTCGAGGGAGTTGTCGTCCGATAGCTTCACGTTGAAGACGCGCTTCTTGCCCACCTTCATCTCTGTGGAGTTCATACCGATGTAAGTAATGGTAAGAACTGAATTCTCCGAGGGTACGGACAGTTCGAAGTTGCCGTCGATGTCGGTGATGGTTGCCACGTTCGGGCTACCCTTTACCCTGACTGTAGCACCGATGAGTTCGCCCCCGGTGCCGTCGGCAACGTGACCCTTGACGGTGATGCCCTGCGCCTGCATTGTCAGGCCGCAAGTCAGTCCCATCATGAGTAATGCCATAGACCGCTTTACGGTCTGTCTTTTTTCATCCATGATAATGCCTTTCTTGATTTATTTTTTTAGTTATTGGTACTCTTGTTTTGTTTCCTTAACGTTTCTTGGTGTAAAATTACACTTTTTCCCGTGAGCGCACTTTGCGTGGCGTTACAAATACTTTATTCTTCGCCAAACGTCTTGGAAACTAATGTTTTGCCGTTGTTCAACAGCTGTTTTACGATGTATACGCCCTTGCCGGGCTTGTCCACCTGCACGCCTTGCATGGTATAATAGGTGGTTTGCACGACGTTGCCGTCGTCGGTGCGTACGCCTTGGACAGCGGTGGATGTCTGCGCTTCGTACCATTCCTTGTACCAGTCGAAGCACGCCTTGCCGCACGCCTCTTCCATAGCGTTGAAGGCAGGTGTCACTTTATAGCTTCTGAGGTACGTGTCTATGTCCAGATAGGTGGCGGTGCCGGAGAGGGTCATGCTCATGTTGCCCAGCTGGTCGTGGACGTACTTGTACTCCTGTCCGAAGGACGACGTGTAGGACGTGGCCCACGTGCCGTAGTTTGGGTAGACGACGTTGCCGTGCTCGTCCGTATGCGACTCGCCGTCCTTGTTGTACGGGCTCCAGTCGACCTCGGTTATCATGATGGGCGATGTCTTTGCCACGGGGACGCTGCTCAGGAACGAGTTGAGCACTTTCGACCGGTTTGGCGTTGAGGCTGTCCCGCTGCACGAGTCGTACCATCCGGGGTACCAGTGGACGGCGTAGCCGAGGTTGTTGTAGGGGTCGGTGACGGGATTTTTTGCGTAGCCATTATAGTTGGACTGCCATCCCGTGCCCGGCACCCAGATGATGCCCGTGAATCCTTTCGTATATGAATTGGTGCGCAGCAGGGTGACGATGGGCTGGAAGTATTCGGTCATCGCCGCGTCCGTGGTCTGGCCGTCTTTGGTTATGTTGACAGGTTCGTTGGCCAGTTCGATGGAGATTTGTCCCGAATGCTGCTGCACGTACTCGTTCTTTGCGAACATCCACCATACCTGTTTCAAGTATTGTTGGTAGGTTTTCTGTGTGCCGAGGCGTGTGGCATCGTTGACGTCCAGATTGCTGGGACATACTCCGGGCGGACGCACCACGACGTAGAGTCCGTGCGAGATGGCTTTCTCTATTATAGGTATGTAGAGCGACTGCAGATACTTGCTGAAGAGCGTCTCGGAGAAATTGCTATTGTCCGCCTCTCCTGTGACGTATTCGCCTGCGCTGTTCTTGTAGTGCCAGTAGCCGCTGCTCGCTCCTGCGGCATTGGTCCAGCAGGGGTCAAGGTGCAGACGGAAGACGGTGCAGTAGGCTCCCTGACTGTGGTCGGTCATTGCCGTGAAGAGCTTGTCGAAATACTCGATGCACTTGCCCGTCATGTTGTCGCCAGTACTGTTGCCCCATCGGTAGCTGTTGAAGTAAGGGCTTGGCGTGTCCATCACTCCGTGCAGGACGACGGTCTTGCCGTTCTCGTCCACCAGTTGGTTGCCCTCAACGTGCAGTGCCGGCAACACGTCGGCGGCACTCAGTGGAGTGCTGCCAGCAGCGGCTGCCAGTGCCAGTGCCAACAACACACGGCGATACACGCCTGCACCTGCGCTGCGTGTCAGTAAAGATAATGGTAAAGTTTTTCTCATTGTGATATGTGTAGGTTAGTCCTATGGTAAGTTGGGTGATTCAGGTCTGCCGGGTGTGCTTTCCGCCTTTTTCGGGTGTAAAATTAGTCACTCTCAGGGACATACGCTTTGCACTATATTACAAACACTTTACACTGCCCCCGCAAACGCCGTAAAAACAATGGTTTACGATGGCGACGCCTGCATGGCAAAAAAAAATGGCGCGTAGCACTACGCACCATCCTCTCTACAAAATCCTTACTTTAACTTTTGTCATGCAAGCCGGTGGAATCCCAACAACCCGTCGGGAGAGGCCACCTCGTTTTATGGGCATATTTGCCTATACACTAAAATATACTAACTATGTAACCTAAAACTTTATGTCTCGATTTAGTAATCGGATGCTTATCCTTATCTCGTTGCAAAGGTACGCAGTTTCCCGACAAGACTCTTTGCATGGCGCAACTAAAACTTTACGTATGCACATTACGTGTTACCTAAACTTTACGAAACGTTACATTCTGTCGATTCCCCGTCAAAAATACACGTCCTTTCCTTGCCGAGACCAACTTTTTTGACTATTTTTGCACTACTTATAAATTACTAACTACAAAACCTAACCACTCCCAACGCCATCATGCGACGACTACTATGCCTCATGCTTGCCAGTCTGCTCTTCTCTTTCGTACACGCGCAGAGCGGCAAGTTCTTCAATACCGACGACAACCTCTCCAGCAGCTTCGCCACGCAGGTGATGCAGGACCACAACGGCTTCATCTGGATTGCCACCCGAAACGGACTCAACGTCTACAACGGGTACGACTTCACCACCTTCACCAAGGACAGCAAAGACAACCGTGGCTTCTCAAACAACTACGTCAACGCCCTCGGCGAGGACAACCGTGGCAATATCATCGTGGGCACAAACAACGGCATCATGGTATACGACGGAGGCCGCTTCCGTAACCTCGACTTGACCAGCGACGGAAAGACAGTCAAGTGCTACATCAACCATATCCTCACCCGCAGGGACGGACGCGTATGGGTGGCTACGTCAGGCTACGGCATCATGCAGATAAAAGCGGACTATACCAAGTGCGAAAGACTCACACTAACCCCACTTGACAAATACCAATACATACACACCGCCAAGGAGGACAGCCGCGGACGCGTATGGATTATCACAGAGGACTTCAAACTGCTCCGCCTCGAACAGGACGGCAGACTCACCACCAGCTTCCCCGACATCGCCGACTTCAACGCCAAGGACATCGCCGAGGACAGACACGGCAACATATACCTCGCCACACTCCAACACGGGGTATACGTCATGAACCGCGGACGCGGCAACTTCGCACGCATACCAGGCATCAACCTGCCTGACATCGATAGACTCTGCACCACACGCAACGACATGCTCTACGCAGGAAGCAACGGACACGGCATCGTAGGCTACAACATCAGAACCGGGCAGACGACCGACGAGCCATTCTTCTCCTATCAGACAAACCTTGCCAAGGCCAAGGTGTGCAGCATCATTGAGGACAGACAGGGAAACATCTGGCTTGCCTTGCTGCAGAAGGGCATCTTCATGCATCCCAACAAGACGTACGACTTCGGATATATGGGCGTCAAACGGGGCAAATACAACCTCATAGGCGAAAACTGCGTCACCAGCATCATACAGAGCAGGGACGGCAGGACATGGCTCGGAACTGACAAGGACTACCTCTACTCGCTCTCGACAGTCACCTCACCCGCCACACGGTGCCACTACACCAATACCCCATCCACCATACTCGCCGTCTGCGAAGACGCATACGGGAACATCTGGACCGGAAGCTACCGCGAGGGAGCAGGATACGTCGAACCCAACACTGGCAACTACCACCCCGTGAACCTCGGTACACCAACACCGCCGAGCATCTTCGACATCAAATGCGACCCCGAGGGGAACCTATGGTTTGCCACCCTGGGAGACGGAGTCATCTGCCTCACACGCGACAGACAGCTAAAACACTATACCGAAAAAGCGAATGCCTCAAATACCCCAGGGGCCAACAGCCTGCCCAACAACTACGTGGCAAAACTGGCCTTCTCCAAAGACTACTCCAAGCTCTACGTCGCTTCCAGCGTGGGCCTCTGCTGTCTCGACTTGAAGAAGAACAGCTGGACCTCCACCTTCGGCAGGAACGTGATAAACCACGGCTCCTTCTCACACTGTATACAGACCGACCGTAAGGGACGCGTCTGGTACGGCACGGAGGACGGCGTCTGGGTCTACACCAACGGAAACGTTAACCATCCCACCAGATATACCACTGCCAACGGACTGAGCAACAACGGCGTAGCCTCCATCTCCGAGGATGCTGCAGGAATGATGTGGGTGGGTACCACGCACGGACTTAACCGCATCAATCCTGAGACGGGCGACATAAAAGCGTTCTACAGCGAAAGCGGACTGCAGAGCAACGAATTCTCCGACGGAGCTGCCTTCAGCGCAGGCGGCGGAAAAAAGATACTCCTCGGAGGAACAGGAGGCATCAACTGGTTTTACCCGCTCGCCATGAAGCAACACAAGAGCCAGCTCAACGTCATCATATCTGACTTCGTCGTGGACAACACACCCGTAGCACCCCACATGAAGTCAGACGGATACACCGTCACCGACAAACCAGTCCACGCCTCCGACCGCTTCGACCTCTCGCACGAAGACGGCTCCTTCAGTATACACCTCACCACGCTCACATATAATAATGTAGAACAGATAAGCTACCTCTACAACATCAACAACGAGGGGTGGCACGCACTGCCGGCAGGACAGAACGACATCTCATTCTCGCACCTGCCGGCAGGCACATACCGCTTCCAGGTGAAAGCCGTCACGAACGGAGAAGAGTCCGGCGTGCGCCAGTTCACCGTACGCGTACACCCGGCATGGTACGCCAGCACATGGGCCAGGATAATATACATCGCCGCAGTCATCGCAATGGCGGCACTCTACCTGCGCCACCGCAAACGCAAGGAGAAGGAACGACTCGTTCTACAGCAGCACATACACGCCGAAGAGATGAGCGAGGCGAAGCTGAGGTTCTTCATGAACATCAGCCACGAGATACGCACGCCACTCACACTCATCGTCTCGCCGCTGCTCTCCCTCATCAAGGACGACAAAGACCCACAACGGCAGGGCATCTACGACCTCATGCACAAAAACGCAGAACGCATACTCCACCTCATCAACCAGATGATGGACCTGAGGAAAATCGACAAGGGAATGATGGTCATGCACATGGCAGAGACGGACATGGTGACCTTCGTCGGCGACGCATACAACCTCTTCATGCAGCAGGCCAGAAGCCGCAACATCTCATTCCTGTTCAACCACGACGCCGACAGCCTCAACGTCTGGATAGACCGCAACAACTTCGACAAGGTGCTCATGAACGTGCTCTCAAACGCCTTCAAGTTCACACCGTCGGGAGGCACCATACACATCACGCTCACACACTCCGAACACCACGCCTACATCTCCGTCAAGGACAGCGGATGCGGCATTCCCAAGGAGCAGCTCGAGACCATATTCCAACGCTTCTACCAAAGTACCGTCACAGAGAAGAACCACAAGACAGGCACGGGCATAGGACTCGACCTGGCACGCTCGCTCGTCGAACTGCACTGCGGCACCATCGTGGCACGCAACAACGAAGGCGCAACCGGAACACCCTTCTGCACCGGAAGCGAATTCGTCATACGCCTGCCGCTGGGCAACACACACCTCGCACCGGAGAACATCATTGCCGCCACCGACAGCACCACCATACCCGAAACCACCGCCGCAGAAGCACCGGAGGCAGAAGAGATGCTGGCGGACACCGTCGACACCCCAGCGGACGCAAACACCGACACCGCCGTGCCGCACGTCGCCGTTGTGGAGGACGACGAGGATATACTCGAATACCTCCGCAGACAGTTCGGAGCCACGTTCAAAGTGTCTACGTTCAGAAACGGAAAAGAGGCTCTGCCTGCCATCATACAACAGATGCCCGACATCGTCATCTCGGACGTTATGATGCCTGAGATGGAAGGCACAGTGCTCTGCGCAAAGCTGAAAAGCAACATCAACACCAACCACATACCCGTCATCCTCCTTACCGCCATGACGCGCGAAGAAGACCAGCTGACGGGACTCCAGACGGGAGCGGATGCCTACATCACCAAACCTTTCAACTGGGATATCCTCCTGCGTACCACGCTCAACCTCCTTGCCGTCAGACGCACACTGCGCAATAAGTTCAACGGCAACGAAAACCCCGACAGCCAAATCGACGACATCAGCGTAGCATCGCCCGACGACACACTGATGCAGAAGATAATGACAGCCATCAACGAGAACATCAGCAACCCCGACCTTAGCGTCGACATGATAGCAGACCTCGTCGGCATCAGCCGCGTACACCTGCACCGCAAGATGAAGGAACTGACAAACCAGACCCCACACTCCTTCATCAGAAACCTACGCCTGAAACAGGCGGCGCGCATACTTAGAGAGTCGCACAAGAACGTCACGGAAGTGATGTACAAATGCGGATTCTGCAACGCCGCCAGCTTCAGCACCATGTTCAAAAACATGTACGGATGTTCACCGCGCGACTACATGAACCAGCATAACGCAAAAGGATGATAACGCACGAAAACTCTTCGTTACATATCAAGAACAGAGCCTACGGAAGAATTTGGTAACTTTGCAACGCAAAAATCATTCACCGTCCTGTAAGGGCAAAAGTACATAAACCACATTCCAATAGGCTAAGGACTTTTATGACAATGAAGAAAATCACTATCCTAACACTCGCGGCCCTCTTCGCCACTGCCGCACAGGCACAGACAGCCGGGTTCGACTACTTCAAGTACTCCGGCAACGACGCACGCTTCAGTGCCGACATCGACAAGACGCACCAGTACTACAACCCCGTGCTGGCCGGTTTCTACCCCGACCCCAGCGTATGCCGCGTCGGCGACACCTACTACCTCGTCAACTCCTCGTTCACCTTCTTCCCCGGCGTACCGCTCTCCACCAGTAAAGACCTCGTCAACTGGACCCCAGCCGGACACGTCCTCACACGCACCTCACAAGTGCCGCTCAAGGGACAGCACGTCTCCGGCGGTATCTTTGCACCAGCCATCAGCTACAACAAGAAGAACAAGACCTTCTACATGATAACCACCAACGTGGGGGCGGGCAACTTCTATGTGAAGACCAAAGACCCTTCGAAGGGTTGGAGTGAACCTGTCTATCTGCCAAAGATAGACGGCATCGACCCCAGCTTCTTCTTCGACGACAACGGCAAGGGCTACATCGTACATAACGCCCCTGTGGTAGGCAAGGCAGACTACGAGGGTCAGCGTGCCATCCGCTGCTTCGAGTTCGACGTGAAGGGCGACTCCATCAAGGGCGACTTCAAGGAAGTGCTCCGTGGCGGTACTCATGTACAGAAGAACCCTATCTGGATTGAGGGTCCCCACATGTTCAAGAAAGACAAGTACTATTATCTGATGTGTGCCGAGGGCGGTACGGGTGCCTGGCACAGCGAGGTGATCCTGCGCTCAAAGAATCCTATGGGGCCTTGGGAGGAATGTCCCAACAACCCTATACTCACACAGCGCACGGGTCTCGACCCTAACCGCAAGGACCCTGTGTCCAGTGCCGGCCACGCAGACCTCGTAGAGGATGGCAAGGGCAACTGGTGGGCAGTGTTCCTGGCCTGTCGCCCATACGAAGATGATATGTACAACACTGGCCGAGACACCTATCTCCTGCCTGTGACTTGGAAGGACGGTTGGCCGGAGATTCTCGCCAAAAACACGCCAATAGCCTCTGTAGGCGAAAAGGTTGGCTTGAAACCGACAGGACAGAACGAGTTCTCGGGCAACTTCAGCTATACGGATGATTTCACAAAAGAAAATCCCCGTTGGATGTTCCTCCGTGACAAGGTGGATTGCTACACTTTAGACAACGGCAAGTTGAAGTTCAACCTCCTGCCGGGCAACATCTACAAGCGTGAGCCTATCTCCGCCCTTTGGGTTCGTCAGCAGCACGGCACGTTCACTGCCGAGACCTCTCTCGACTTCACTCCTCGCAACGACAAGGAAATCGCCGGTTTGGCTCTTCTCCAAAAAGAAGACTACAATTTCGTTCTTGGCAAGACGATGAAAAACGGCAAGCTGATGATTACCCTAAGCCGTGCCGAGAAAAACAACGCCCTGATAGCCTCAGCCTTCATCAAGCCGGGCACCCTGCGCCTCAAGGTGGAAGGCCACGACCGCTACTACGACTTCTACTATGCCGAGCAAGGCGGCGACTGGCAGCTCCTCGCCAAGGGTGTAGACGCCAGCAACCTCAGTACCCAGAAGAGCGGCGGATTCCTCGGGGCCTGCATAGGACTCTACGCCTCGGCTGACAAGGAGTAACCTCTGGTCTGCCCCGGGCAGAGGATACGCGACAAAAAAGGTGTCCTGCCAGATGATAGTTTGTCATCATAGGCAGGACACCTTTTTTGCGTTTAATCGTTATGTTGTACTTCTATCACCCAGTCAGTGATATTCCCCTGCGTGGAGTCGAAGTCCTGTCGGGTAAAGTTTCAGTGCCATGGTAGTCTTGCTCCTAATTTTTTGCAAAGGTAATGATTCTCGTCCAAACCCCAACGGCTGTTTGACTGGAATTTGTTGTGTGTGACATTAAGGCTGAGTTTTTTAGGACGTTAATGCCCGTTAATGGACCGTTAATTTGTCCGTTAATGGTATTTTCATTGTTCACCCTTCCTGGATTATCCACTCCCCGATGGTGCGCTGCTGGCTGTCGTAGTTGACACCTATTTTGTATAGTCGCTTGCCGTCGGCTGAGTAGGGGATGAGGTATCCCTTGTCGTCTATCTGCCGGAT
This sequence comes from Alistipes putredinis, assembly GCA_963602765.1. Lineage (GTDB taxonomy): Bacteria > Bacteroidota > Bacteroidia > Bacteroidales > Bacteroidaceae > Prevotella. The sequence goes on from CAVCKM010000157.1 coordinate 19,542, forward strand.
GGCCTCCTCGGCAGAGCCGTCGTACTTCAGTTCGAAGACGTAGACGGCGT
>CAVCKM010000158.1:0-16481 GCA_963602765.1 Alistipes putredinis
GTATTCAATTCGAACAGTCATATAAAAACTGCTCAAGTTATTTTTTACACTTTACATATTATTGGTGGGATAGATGCTGCATTTACGAGCTTACCGACTTAGTCTTCTTTGTCAATGCTGAGCGAGTCCTTCGCCTGACGCATCAGCCTGAGACGTTCCTGCATGGGGGCATCGTCGATGACGCAGACATCTCGAAGGCGAGAGAAGTCAGTGTAGAGCTGCACCTGTAGGCGGTAACTCAGACCGTCGATGGAGTTGTATACGTGTAGTATCTTGCCAACGGGGATGCCAGGAGGAAAGACGGAGGAGTAGCCCGACGTCACAACGCGGTCGTAGAGCCGGAAGTGGGCGTGACGCGGTATGTCATTGACGTACGCCAGATTGGAGGCCTTGCCGTCCCAGTTAAGGTAGCCGTAGTAGCCGCGTCGCTCTATCATACAACTGATGCTCGACTTGGAGGAGAGTACTGGTATGACGATGGCATAGTGTGCGCTTGCCATGAAGACGATGCCCACGACACCAGTGCCGCTGACAACGCCCATGTCCTTGTGGATGCCGTCCGCCTCACCCTTGTTGATGGTGATGAGGTTGTCCTTGTCGTTAGTGCTGGACGTGACCACCTTGGCAGGTATCACACGGTAGCCGGCAAGCAGGGCGGTGAGTGGCTGGTGTGCAAAGGCACTGTCGCCAGTTGCCGTCTCCAGTTGCTCGCTGAGCGTCTTCACCTGATGCTCCAGATAGACATTGCGTGAGGTGAGCTCCTCATTGAGCCGTGTGAGGTTGAAGAAATGCTCCACATACGACTCCCCCTCGTACACTGCGCCCGCCACACGGTTAGCCGAGGAGACCCATACGGCACCCTGGTAACCATTGTAGCGACACAGCAACGTCAGGCTCACCGCTTCCAGAAGGAAGAAGATGAACCAATGGTAGTGGCTGGTTATAAAGTCAATGAGGTTTCTCAATATATCCTATTGCTTGGCTTTGCAACTTTCAACGAATCGGCTTTGCGGCTTCTAATGCCGCGGCTTATCTCATCAAGAAGGAGAACTTGTCGATATTCTTCAAGGCAATACCGGCACCCTTGGCTACACTGCGTAGCGGGTCGTCTGCCACGTGGAACGGAATGCCTATCTTAGCCTGCAGACGACGGTCAAGACCGCGCAGCAATGCGCCGCCGCCGCTGAGGTAGATGCCGTTCTTCACGATGTCGGCGTAAAGCTCCGGCGGTGTGCTCTCCAGGGCGGAGAGTACGGAGTTCTCTATCTTGGCTACGGTCTTGTCGATGCAGTGGGCTATCTCCTGATAGCATACGGGCACCTCCATAGGCAGGGCGGTGATGCGGTTAGGACCGTGGACAACGTAGTCCTCCGGTGCTTCGTCGCCAAGCTCGGTGAGGGCAGAGCCTACGTGAATCTTGATGCGCTCGGCCATGCGCTCGGAAACCTTGATGTTGTGCTGGCGCGCCATGTAGTCCTGAATGTCGGCTGTCAGCTCGTCGCCGGCAACGCGGATGGAGTTGTTGCACACGATACCGCCGAGGGAGATGACTGCAATCTCGGTGGAACCGCCGCCGATGTCGACAATCATGTTGCCCTCAGGAGCCTCCACGTCGATGCCGATACCTACGGCAGCTGCCATAGGCTCGAAGATGAGGTACACGTCACGACCGTCGGCGTGCTCGGCAGAGTCGCGTACGGCACGCAGCTCCACCTCCGTCGAACCGGAAGGAACGCCTATCACCATGCGCAGGGAAGGAGAGAAGAGATGGCGGCCGCGTGGCACCATCTTTATCAAACCGCGCATCATCATCTCGCACGCAGAGAAGTCTGCTATCACTCCGTCGCGGAGCGGGCGCACCGTCTTGATGCGGTCGTTGGTCTTCTCGTACATGCTCTTGGCACGCTCGCCGACAGCTATCATCTGGTTGCTGTCTCTATCTATAGCTACAACGGAGGGCTCGTCCACTACTATCTTGTCATCGGAGATGATGATAGTATTGGCAGTACCGAGGTCCATTGCAATCTCTTGTACAAAGGAAAAGAATCCCATTTCTTGTCTAAACCTAAATTTTATCTCGTTTTCTCTATCTGTCTTAGTCTCTCAAAAAGCTACAATACACGCTTACTTCGTCTGCTCGAACCACGCGTTGATGGCCGTGTCATAGTGTGAGCTTACGCCGAAGGCACGTGTGGCGAACATGCGGCGGTCCTCGATGTCGGTCTCAGCACCCTTCTTGTTCAGGATATCGAGCAGCACGCTGTACTCTGCCTTTGAAGGAACGATGACAACGTCCTTGAAGTTCTTCGCACCGGCACGGATGAGCGAGATGCCGCCGATGTCTATCTTCTCGATGATGTCTGCCTCAGAAGCACCGCTGGCTACGGTCTGCTCGAACGGATACAGGTCAACGATGACGAGGTCTATCTCAGGTATCTCGTACTTTGCCATCTGCTCCTGGTCTCCTGCAAGGTCACGACGACCAAGGATGCCACCGAAGATTTTAGGGTGAAGAGTCTTCACGCGACCACCCAGAATGGACGGGTATGTCGTAACGTTCTCCACTGCCTCGCACTCGTAGCCCAGAGACTCGATAAACTTCTGTGTACCACCAGTAGAGAGGAACTTGACGCCCTCTGCGTTCAGCTTTGCCAACAATTCGTCAAGGCCGTCCTTGTGGAATACACTTACCAACGCTGTCTTAATCTTTTTTGCTTCTGCCATGTGTTTATTTTTCGAAAAATGTAATGTTGTCTGTTCTAGTGTGTATGTTTGTTGAAGTAGTCTGAAGACTGTTCCCCAATAACGCCTACAAAATTACTACATTTTTAAAACTCCTCCAAATTTATGCGGTTTTATTGAGGGAATAGGCTAAAAACTTGAGCCATTCGTTGTTTGCCACATGATTTTTAAGTAACTTTGCATTCAGCAACCACCCACCTAACCTATTATGCAATACATTCCAGGCAACGTCATACGCAGACTGTGGCTCTACGTGCTGATGCTCGTCACTATGGTTACGGGCATACACGCACAGCAGCAGAAAGCCCCGTCTGACAAGACACAACAGAAGAAAGCTCCACAAAAGACAAAACAGCAGAGGGGCAAGGCATCCTTCTACTCCAGACGCGCCAACGGGGCTCGCACCAGCAGCGGCATCAGGCTCAACAACGACTCGCTCGTCTGCGCACACCGCACGCATCCCTTCGGCACCCTGTTGCTCGTCAAGAACCCGGCAAACGGAAAGGAAGTGGTGGTGAAGGTCATAGACCGTGGACCGCACTCGCGTGGACGCGTCATAGACCTCTCGTACGAGGCAGCAAGACAACTGGGCATCATCGCCGCCGGCGTGGCGGTAGTAGAGGTCAGCGTATATCAAGACACACAGATTCCATACCGAGCACCGGAATACGAGGCACCGGAACTCGACATAGACCTGCCACGACGCGACGACGACGGTCCTACCCCGCAGTGGCAACACACAAAAACGACTATTCAGGAAAAGGAACTAAAAAACAACAAATAGTTCCTCTGACAACACAACGAAATTTATTATCGTCTTACACACAAAACAAAAGATGAAAGAGTATACCGACGCAGAACTGGCGCAAATACTTGACAAAGACATTTTCCATATCATATCGGAGGCTGCAGACGAACTGCAGCTGGAGTGCTACGTCGTAGGAGGTTTCGTCCGCGACATCTTCCTCGAACGCCCCTCGGACGACATCGACTGCGTCGTCGTAGGCAGTGGTATAGAGATAGCACGCGCCGTTGCAAAGAAACTGGGCAAACGGGTGCACCTCTCTGTATTCAAGAACTTCGGCACGGCACAGGTGAAGATACCGCCAATGAAACGGTTCGACTACAAGGAGATAGAACTGGAGTTCGTCGGTGCACGCAAGGAGAGTTACCACCGCGAGTCGCGCAACCCCATCGTAGAGGACGGCACACTGGAGGACGACCAGAACCGCCGCGACTTCACCATCAACGCCATGGCGATATGCCTTAATGCAGACCGCTTCGGCGAGCTCGTAGACCCCTTCGACGGTCTTGGTGACCTCTGGGACGGCATCATACGCACGCCCCTTGACCCCGACATCACATTCTCCGATGACCCCCTGCGCATGCTGCGATGCATACGCTTCGCCACGCGATTCCGCTTCATGATAGAGGACGAGACGTTCGAAGCACTGGAGCGCAATGCCGAGCGACTTAATATCATAAGTAAGGAACGCATAGCCGAAGAGCTGGACAAGATACTGCTCACACGCTACCCCTCCGTTGGCTTCGTGGACCTGCAACGCTCCGGTCTGCTGCAGATTATCCTGCCGGACCTTGCCGCCATGGACATGGTGGAGGAACGTAACGGACGCAAGCACAAGAACAACTTCTACCACACCCTCGAGGTGCTGGACAACGTGGCCAGGATGGACACCAAGGGCAACCTATGGCTGCGCTGGGCAGCTCTGCTTCACGACATCGGCAAGCCACGCAGCAAGCGGTGGGACAACCTCAACGGATGGACTTTCCACGGACACAACGCCATCGGCGCAAAAATGGTGCCGGGCATCTTCAAAAGACTCAAATTGCCGCTCGACATGAAGATGAAGTACGTGCAGAAACTCGTGGACCTGCACATGCGCCCCATCAACATAGCGGACAACGAGGTGACCGACAGTGCCATCCGCCGACTCGTCAACGAGGCTGGCGACGACATCGACGACCTCATGACGCTCTGCGAAGCGGACATCACCAGCAAGAACCAGACGCGAAAGCAGCATTTCCGTGCCAACTACCAGTTGGTGCGCGAGAAGATAGAGGACCTCAAGCAGCGCGACTTCAAGCGCTTGTTGCAGCCCGTCATCGACGGCAACGAGATAATGGAGCTCTTCCACCTGCGCCCCTCCCGCGAAGTAGGCGAACTGAAGCAATACCTAAAGGATGCCGTCCTTGACAACCGCGTCGAGAACGAACGCGAACCGCTCATGACGCTACTTCAGGCAAAAGCAAAAGAAATGGGACTGGTATAGGAAATACAAGTACCTAAAAATACGCTGTCACATTTGACAACGGACTGAATTGAAAATCGGCGGCCGAAGGGAAAGCCAAAGCCCAACAAAAAAGCCCGGAGCAAATGCTTCGGGCTTTTTTTAGTTTTATATCTTAAAGACCGGCGATGGTCTTTGCTGTTGCGTTCTCTGGGTCTATTTCAAGAAGCTTTGCTGCGTACTCCTTTGCCTTTGGAGTGTCGTTGGCAATCTTGAAGTAGTAAATCTGCAGGTAGTTGTAGGCTTCCTTCAACTTCTTGGTCTCTGCATCACCCTTCTCTGCCTTTGCGTTTACAATCTCAACAAGCTCAGAGTAGAATGGCTGTGCCTTGCCTGCCTTGTCCTCCGGGTCGAGTACGAACGGGAGGTGAGCACGCTGCAGCACGGCGTAGTCAGCTACGCTTGGGAACTTCTGCTGCATGTCGGCGTATACGGCGTCAGCCTTAGCTACTGACTCTGCCTTCTTTGCGGCAGGAGTCTTGGCATCGTTAGCCTCTGCGAGGTAGATGGAAGCCAGATTGCTCATAGCGTAGGCTGTCACCTGCTTCTGAGCCTTCAGATACTTGTCGTAGTAGTCGCCGGCCAAACCATAGTTGCCCAGCTCTTTGTAACAGTCGGAAATGCTCTTGTTGGCATCAGAAATGACATCAGCCTCTACACCCTCCATACCCTGTAGCTTGGTGTATACGTCGATGGCCTCCTGATACTTCTTTGCGCCCTGCAGTGCAGAAGCGTAGTAGCTCTGGTCGAAAGAAGAAATCTTTGCAGAGTCAGAAGCGTTGAAGAGCTTGTCGGCAGCAGCGAGGGCAGCGTCGTAGTTCTTCAGAGAAGTCTGGTTGAACATAACGAGACGGTTCATGGAAGCATTGCGAGGCTCCTTGTTCTGACCGAATGTAGCGACCTCGAGTGACTTCTGATAGTCAGAAGAGAGGAAGAGGTTTGTGGCGTAGTCAGAGAGCTGGTAAGTGTCCATGTCGGAGAGCTGCACCTTGCCGTAGTACTGTATAGCCTGCTTCATCTTGCCTGCCTGTGAGGCGATGTCAGCAGCGATGAGGTCAACAGGATAGTCCGGGCGTGCGGCACGGAGGTCTTCCAGAGTCTGCACGGCACCGGCAGGGTCCGTCTTGCTCATAATCTGAGCATAGCGGCGGTATCCGTCCGGGTTTGTCTTGTCGGCGTAGATAGCCTGCTGGAACCAAGACGCGGCCTCGCCGCCTTCATCAGCACCTACAGCGATGTTACCCATGAGGAGATATACTGCAGACTTCTCCTGTGGAGTACCCTTCTTATTTACGATTTCGAGAGCCTTCTCACCATATAGCTTGGCGTTGGTATAGTCCTTCTCTACGAGGTATGCCTTGGCGATGCTTACCTGAGCAAGAGGTTCCTTCTTGTGCTCTTTGGAAACTGCCAGCACCTGCTTGGCAGCATCAGGGGCGCCACTCTTGATGATAGCACTAACCTGCTCCTGGAGAGGGTCAACCTGCTTGTTCTGGGCGAAGGAAGGAGCTGTCATGAGTAAGAGGAGAGCTCCAACGAAATAGTGTTTGATCTTCATATTGTTCAGTAGTTTTATCGTTAGCGATTTATGTATAGTTAGTCAAAGTGTGAATTCTAAAGAATGTGCATTATGAATTAATCCGTCACGTGTACGCTTCGTATGGTGAGGTTGCCGTACGCTGGCAACAGACCAGCCTTGAGCATTATCATCTGGCCCTTGTCCTGCGAGATGATGAAGTTCTTGAATCCGGTAGGCAGTCCCATGTGCACGTCGTTGAGCAGAATGTACAGCGTGCGGACCAGAGGGTAGTTGCCATTGTAGAAATAGTACTGGTATGGCTTCCATGAGTTAGCCACGTTAGCCACGTCCAGACGTGTCACCGCCATCGGGCGCACCTCCTTGCGGAAGGTGAGGTTTGTGGAGTCGCGCTGGTCGTTGAGCCAGTTGCTGCCGATGATGCCTATAGCACCGCGGTGCTTCTCGACATACTCCACCACGTCGGCGGTCTTCTTTACAGCCGAGACGTTGGGAGATGTTATCGGCTTACCGCCGAGGATGCTGTCCTCCACGTAGTGTACAGTGGACGAGTGTTTGTTGTCGAAGACGACGGTGATGTCTCCGTTCTTTGAGCCGGGGTAAATCTGTTCCCAACGTGTCACCTCACCTGTGAAGATGCGGCGTATATCTTTCACACTGATACAAGAGTCAGTGTTCTGAGTATTCTGAATCAAGGCCAGTCCGTCGTAAGCTATCTTGACGGAGATGGGGAACTGTTTGCGGTCCTTCATGCTCTGAACCTCTTCAGGGCGGAAGTCTCGCGAAGTGACGGCGAGCCATACCTTACCTTGCAGGAGCATGTTGATGGCGTTGGACTCGTCGGTGTAAATGGGGGTTAGCTTAGCCTCGGGATAGATGTGCATGAAGACATCACGCTCCTCGTCTATGATGGGACTAAAACTTTCGTCAGAGGCGAACGAAATCGCCCCTGACGAATAGGTGTCTGTGCGACCGTCTTTGCTCTTGTTCTGACAAGAGCAAACGACGGTCAATAGTGTTAATCCTACTATGATGTAAGATATTGGTTTAATCATATAGTCAGCTTGCGCTAAGAAATTACTGCAGACGGAATGTTACAGGCAGTGTGTACTTCACACGAACGGCAGAACCGTTCTGCTTACCTGGGATCCAGTTAGGCATTGACTTAACGACGCGGATGGCCTCCTTGTCGAGGGATGGGTCAACGGAACGTGCAATCTTGACGTCTGTGATAGAGCCATCACGCTCTACGACGAAGGTACAGATTACGCGGCCCTGGATGCCGTTCTCTTCTGCTACTACAGGATACTTGATGTGAGAAGCGAGGTACTGCATGAGAGCACCCTGGCCGCCTGGGTAAGAAGGCATCTGCTCAACAACGTCGAACACCTTTGTTTCTTCTTCCTTTGGCTTGACAGGCTCAGTCACGATGACTTCCTTCGCCTTGAGCACCTCACCAGACTCGTCGTTACCCTTTACGTCGAAAGAGCCGACAGCTGCCTTGGTGTTCATAATCTCGTCCTGAGTCTTCAGCTCGTCCTCAGGCTTCACTTCATTATCCTTCTTGATGACAGGCGCGGTGAACTTCACGGAGCTCTTTACCTTCTCCACTACCTTCTCCACGTCTGGCTTCTTTACGATTTCTTTACGCTCAACCTTGGCTTCCTTCTTCTGCTCGAGAGCAGAGAGCTCGGTCACCTGGGTCATAGCTGCTCTTTTGGCTGCTTCCTCATCAGCAATATTCTTGATGGTGAGACCAATCTGACATGCGATGGCAAGCAAGATCACAGCCAAGATCGCTATCGCGTTACGGCGGCCAGTGCTCTTACGCAGAGCGTATGCGCCGTATGCCTGGTTGCGGTTCGCGAAGACGATGTCGGTCCACTCACCAGAGATAAGATCTATTTTTGACATTTGTGTATCTTTTTAATTGTTACTAACTGTCCTTGTGGGACATAATCAACATTCCCGGAGGATTTGTGACAGCAACAACCCTTCACAGAGGGTCATTACTTCACGTGCTTCTCTTCGAGGAGCTTCTTGTCCTGGTCGTTGATTTTGTCGAGGACGTACTTACCAATGCTGCATATCTGCATTTCGTCCAGAACATCAACCACATTCTTGTATGAAGAAGTGTCCATGGCCTTAATGATGACCGTCATGGTCTGAATCTTCTCGCCGTTGATGACACCGCTCTTTATTTCAGAGAGCTGCTTGTTGTAGACGGTGTCGGGGAGCTGGTCCTTCTTGAGGTCAAGTTCGGCCTTAGCCTTCATCACCTGCAGTACAGGCTGAGTGTTGTCTTCTGTCACGTGGGTCTGGAGCACCTTGCGGATGCCGTTCTTACCCCAAGTGGTTTCCTTCAGGCATGAAGGGTCGTCGTACTTTGGCAGACCTGCCACGTAGTAGATCTTGTTGTTGCCTGCCACGTAAACCGTGATGGTGTAAGAAGCCTTTGTGACGGACTTATCGTTATCTTCAAGATTCTTGTCGTTTGACGGCATACTCAGTTCCATAGACTGAGGTTTAGCCAGAGAGGTACAGAGCATGAAGAACGTGATAAGAAGCATCATCATATCAACCATAGGCGTGAAGTCCACGCGTACGTTTATTTTCTTTTGCTTTCCTTCTTTCTTTGCCATGTATTATTCCTCCCCTGTCTTTAAAGATGTGATAAGGTAGTAACGGTTCTGGTCCATGTCCTGGAGTTCAGACATCACTTTCTTAATCTTAGCGTAAGGAGTGTCAGAGTCTGCCTTGATAGCTATCTTGATATCGTCGGTGTTGTCAACTACAGAAGTTACCCACTCCTGGAACTCGCTCTTGCCCTTGTCGATAGAGTCGGTAGGCACGCCGGCTTCCTTGCCGGTGATGGCCTCTGTCATCTTGTCCGTAGGCAGGTTGAGGTATGTTCCGAGCTTAGAGAGGCTCATGCCCCACATTGGGTCGGTCTGGAACTTCTTCAACTGTTGGCCAGTCAGATTGAGGCTGAACTTGTCATTCATGTCCTGGATGACAGCGAGTACGTCATTCTGATTGTCCATGCTCATGAACACCTTGCCTTCCTTGTCGACAATGATGTTCAGGACGTTCTGTTCTGGAATCTTGATCTCCGAGACAGACATAGGCTGGTTTACTTTTACAGGCTCATTCTTCACGAACGTAGACGTCAGCATGAAGAAGGTCAGCAAAAGCACCATCACGTCTGACATAGGAGTCATGTCAATCCAGACGTCGCTTTTCTTAATTTTTAACTTACCCATAACTGAATAAAATTTAAAGGGTTAGTAAAAATTAAGCTTCTGGGTGCTTGTCTTCGTAGGTATGAGCGATTGTGTAACCGATCTCGTCCATTGCAAAGGTGAGCTTGTCGACCTTGTTTGTGAAGTAGTTGTAAGATACAACGGAAACCCAAGATGTTGCGATACCAGAAGCTGTGTTAACGAGGGCCTCAGAGATACCGGTAGAAAGAGCCATAGAGTCAGCGCCACCACCAGCAGCGAGGGCTGCGAATGAACGTATCATACCAAGCACAGTACCGAAGAGGGCGGTAAGAGTACCGAGTGTAACGATAGTAGCGATGATAGGGAGGTTCATTGTCATGGTAGGCATCTCGAGTGCAGTAGCCTCTTCGTGTGCGTTCTGGATGGTAGCAACCTTCTCCTTGAGCTTGATAGAAGCAGACTCCATTTCCTTGTATGACTTCAGGTCAGCCAGTACGACGTTAGCTACAGAACCGCCCTGCTTGTTGCAGAGAGCCTCAGCCTTGTCGATGTCGCCTTCCTTGAGGGCCTTCTTGATGTTCTCGGTGAACTTTGTAACGTTGCCCTTACCTGCGCAGGCAGAGATAGCGATAACGCGCTCTACAGACATTGCGATAACGGTGCAGAGAAGGCCGAGGATGATAGGAACGACCCAACCGCCTTTGTAGACTGTACCGAGCATGTTGAGAGGATGTCCTTCTGGATCGCCGCCAGCGAAGTTGGCTGGGTTACCGAGGAAGAAGAGGTAGAAACAGATACCTACGATGAATGCAAGTACGATGATGATGATTGCGTGTCTTACGCCCTGGAAGCCGGTAGACTTCTTGGCTGCGGCTGGTTTTTGTGTAGCTGCCATAATTGTTTTTAGTTAGATTTGTTGTTATTTAGTGAATTTAAATTTTAGCGAAGGTCTGCGCATTGACTGTGTTACGGTCAACCATTAGTTTAAGGTAGGTTTGGGTTAGCAATATTGCCGCGTCGGCGGCACATAAGCTATACACTCGCATAATTTCAGACACAAAGTTAATACTTTCGCCGAAACTATAATACTGTTTAAAGACTTTTAACAATAAAAACACGAAAAAAGGCGGAAAGTTTGCATGCCTCTCCGCCTTTCATCGATATATTGAGTAGTTTTTACTTCAGTTTTGCCAGTGCGTCAGCAATGCGCTTCATGGCTTCGCGGATGTTGTCGTCGCTGGTGGCGTAGCTCATGCGGAAGCACTCGGGGTCGCCGAATGCGTCACCGCCTACAGTTGCCACGTGTGCCACTTCGAGCAGGTACATAGCGAAGTCGTTTGTGTCGTTTATGGTGTGTGTGCCGTCAGTCTTTCCGAGGAAGCTCTTGCACTTAGGGAAGACGTAGAAGGCACCGTCGGGCACGTTCACTTCGAGTCCCGGTATCTCCTTTACGAGGCTTACGATGAGGTCGCGGCGGCGTTCGAATGCCTTACGCATCTCTTCTACGCACTCCTGTGAGGCGGTGTATGCTACGGTAGCAGCCTTCTGGCTCACTGAGCATGGGCCTGAGGTGTACTGTCCCTGGAGCTTGTTGCAGCCCTTGATGATCCACTCGGGTGCTGCCATGTATCCTATGCGCCATCCCGTCATGGCATAAGCCTTTGAGACGCCGTTGATGATGATGGTCTGCTCCTTCATGCCGGGGAACTGTGCGATGCTCTCGTGCTTGCCCACGTAGTTGATGTGCTCGTAGATTTCGTCAGCGAGAACATATACCTCTGGGTGTTTGCGGAGCACGTTGGCCAGTGCCTCGAGTTCTGCCTTGGAGTACACGGAGCCTGTCGGGTTGCTTGGTGAGCAGAGGATGAGGAGGCGTGTCTTTGGTGTGATGGCAGCCTCGAGCTGTTCGGGGGTGATCTTGAAGTTCTGTTCGAATCCTGCGGGGATGTGTACAGGCACGCCGCCTGCGAGGAGTGCCATCTGTGGGTAGCTTACCCAGTATGGTGCAGGGATGATTACTTCCTCGCCTTCGTCAACGAGTGCCATGACGACGTTGCAGACAGCCTGCTTTGCGCCGTTGCTGACGAGGATCTCGCTCACCTTGTAGTCGAGACCGTTCTCGTTCTTTAGTTTTGCCACTACGGCTTCGCGCAAATCGGCATAGCCCGGCACTGGAGAGTAGCGTGACCAGTTGTCGTCGACAGCTTTCTTTGCGGCTTCCTTGATGTGGTCGGGTGTGTTGAAGTCTGGTTCGCCCACACTGAGGTTAATCACGTCGATGCCTGCAGCCTTCATCTCACCGCTCTTCTGTGACATAGCGAGGGTGGCAGAGGGTGCCAGTCTGTTGAGTCTGTTGGATAAACGTCCCATTGTTTTCTGTATTTGTTAAAGTTAATTATATTCCAGTGTTAGTCTTTCGTGTATTTATGCAGCAAAGGTCTACTGTTCCGCCTTCTGCATATCATTTATTCTTGCAATCATGAGTGCGTTGACCTTTACGATTTGCTTGAGGTCCTTGAAGAGTCTGAAGCGGAAGCGGCACATTCTTATATATAATAATGTACCCACGGGGAAGACGATTCCCGCTGCCATGTTCATCCACTTGCGGTTGAACGGGCGTGTGTGTGCATTCTCCTGTAGTACCGGGTAGCGGTTGAGGTACGAGAGGACGAAGCGGTCGCGCGTGTTGCCGAGGTCGTTGATGACTTGTTCGAGTTCGTCGGCAAAGTGTTCCACGTCGTGGTCGTCCTGATACTGGAAGAACACCTTGATGGGGTTTGGCGGTGTGCGCAGGCTATGCTGCTGCGAGTATGTCTGTATCTTCGCGGTGAGTGTCTGCAGTCTCTCTGCATCGCTCTGGTAGTCGGGGTCGTTGATGATGACTTCCTTCGATGCGATGTTTCTTTTGAGGCGTATGCCGAAGAGTCGTATGAAGAAGCTGCGGTAGGCTTCCATGTTGAAGACGACGGAGTCTTTGTTTGCCTTGTACGTGATGAATACTGCCAGCGGTATGAGCACCCCTGGAGCGAGTCCCTTGCCGAAGGTGATGGTCCACGATGCCTGTCGCGCCATACGGTAGCCGGTATTGTCGAGCACGTAGAAGATGATGAAGACGAGCACGGAGATGATGACTGGCACGCCGAGTCCGCCCTTTCGTATGATGGCTCCGAGTGAGAGTCCTATGAATACGAAGATGATGCAGGTGAGCGAGAGCGTGAACTTATTTACCATCTCGATGATGTACTGTCGTTCGTTCTCGTGCATGTCGGCTGACATGTATCCGCGGAACTCCAGGTCCATCGTCATGGAGTGTACACGCGAATTAGCCTCCTGCATGACGGAGCGCTGTTTCTCCACGGGTAGTTTGCTGTAGATACTGTCGGCGTTGACCGTGCCGTCAGCGGCGCGTTTCAGTGAGCGTAGCGAGTCTGCCTTGGACACCTTGGGTCTGTAGACATAGAGGCGTTCCATATCACTTTTCAACCCCGTGCCGACACTGTCCATGACGAGTCTGAGTGAATCAAGGTGCGTACGCAGTCCGCTGAGTCCCAGTGCCTTTGCCTGCGAGGCGAGTCCTGATGCCTCTGACATGTTGAAGCCGCTGTCGAAGTCGAGTACGATAACTTTCTCTATGAACGTCTCTCTGCGGTACGGCACGTTGGCCTGTCCGCCGAGTTCCTGTGAGCGCAGGTTTTCGAACCACTCTCCGCTATATAGCGTGAGTTTGAGGTGCTGCTTGTCTGCGGTGGACTGCATCATGCCAGAGTCGGCGAGGATGATGGCAGCGTCCTCGTAGCTCGTTGTCATGCGGTAGATCATGACGCCGTAGAGCTTGCCTGTCTCCATGTCCTTGCTCTGCACGTATAGGTTGCAGTTTGGTATGCCGCTGTAGAAGATGCCCTCGGGGATTTCGAGTTCGGGGCTTTTCTGCCTCATGGAGAGTAGCAGCTGTCCGAGCTTCACGTTGGCGTTGGGGCCAATGTTGTTCTGGAAGACGAAGGAGCATCCTGCCACGATGCAGGCGAAGACGATCATTGCCCTCGTCGACTTGAGCAGCGACACTCCCGCGGCCTTTATGGCTGTCAGCTCGGAGCTTTCTCCGAGGTTGCCCATGGTGATGAGCGAGGAGAGTAGCACGGCGAGCGGCAGTGCCTGCGGTACGAGCATGAGTGCCATGTACCAGAAGAACTGCGCCAGCACGTCCATGGTGAGTCCCTTGCCTATGAGGTCGTCGACATAGCGCCAAAGGAACTGCATCATCAGCACGAAGAGACTGATACAGAACGTTCCGGTGAAGAGCAGCAGAAACTGCCTGAGTATGAATATGTCGAGTTTCTTGACTAACCGCAAGGGTGTGTAGGGAGGAGTTGTTGTGGTGTGCTTACAGTTGTTACTGTGCCAAGGCAGCCCACGCGCCGTTGGCACGTGGGCACCGTATGTATTTACTTGTGGCGATTGGCGCGTTGTTCGCGGTACTTGGCTTTTTGTTTTGCCGAGCCGCTGCCGTGTGCGCCAGTGATGTATTTCTTTTTCTTCGCCTTTGTCTTTACTTTTCCGTCATCCTTCGGACGCTGTCCGCCGCGCCCGAAGTTGATGCCGTTCTGTAGGATGAGTTCGAAATCGTCCACGTGAAAGAGGTGTTATTTTATTAATGGTGGAAGAGTCTCACGCCGGTGAATGCCATTGTGATGCCGTACTTGTCGCAGGTCTCGATGACGTTGTCGTCTCGTACGGAGCCGCCTGCCTGTGCGATGTATTCTACGCCGCTCTTGTGTGCGCGTTCGATGTTGTCGCCGAAGGGGAAGAAGGCGTCAGAGCCGAGTGCCACCTTTGTGTTCTGTGCAATCCATGCTTTCTTCTCTTCACGTGTGAGAGGTTCTGGCTTCTCGGTGAAGAAGTTCTGCCATGTGCCCTCTGCCAGCACGTCCTCGTAGTCGTCCGAGATATAGACGTCGATGGTGTTGTCGCGGTCTGCGCGGCGTATTCCCTCCTTGAAAGGTAGTGCCATCACCTTAGGACACTGTCTGAGCCACCAGATGTCTGCCTTGTTGCCGGCGAGGCGTGTGCAGTGTATGCGGCTCTGCTGTCCTGCGCCGATGCCGATGGCCTGTCCGTCCTTGACGTAGCATACGGAGTTGGACTGTGTGTATTTCAGTGTGATGAGTGCGATGATGAGGTCGCGCTTAGCCTCGTCGGTGAAGTTCTTGCTCTGTGTGGGGATGTTCTCGAAGAGTGCCGGGTCGTCGAGTTTCACCTCGTTGCGTCCCTGTTCGAAGGTCACTCCGAAGCACTGCTTCGTCTCCACCGGTGCGGGCTTGTATTCGGGGTCAATCTTGATGACGTTGTATGTGCCCTTGCGCTTCTCGCGCAGAATCTGCAGGGCCTCTTCGCTGAAGCTTGGTGCTATGACGCCGTCGCTTACCTCACGCTTGATGAGTGTTGCCGTGGCAGCGTCGCACTCGTCGGAGAGGGCGATGAAGTCGCCGTAGCTGGACATGCGGTCAGCGCCGCGTGCACGTGCATAGGCGCAGGCAATCGGGGTGAGGGGCAGCTTCACGTCGTCCACGAAGTAGATTTTCTTCAGCGTGTCGCTGAGTGGCAGACCTACGGCAGCACCGGCTGGGCTGACGTGTTTGAAACTTGCAGCGGCGGGCAGTCCCGTGGCGGCCTTCAGTTCCTTCACCAGCTGCCATGAGTTGAGTGCGTCAAGGAAGTTGATGTAACCAGGACGTCCGTTGAGTACTTCGATAGGCAGTTCACCTTCGTTCATGTAGATGCGTGATGGCTTCTGGTTGGGGTTGCAGCCATACTTCAGTGCAAGTTCTTTCATCGTTTATTTGTGAGAGTTTGTTGATTACGCGTGCAAAATTACGAAATATATTTCAATCTGCCAAGTATCGCGTGGAAAACTGCGTGTTGCGAGGACTCCTTCTCCGTTTTCCGCCGCAGTTGGGGCAATCAGACAGCAGGCTGTCCAATTTGATGTACCCAAGAAAAACAGAAAACTATGATGGTGCAATGGGCTGTAAGCCCTATACTCCATAGCCCAGGGCAACGCCCTGGGTTTTTGTTTGCATGTATCCACGCGCCCTGTAAGGGCAAAAGTCCATAGTCTTGTGCGTGAATGGTTTATGTACTTTTGCCCTAATCCACCACATTCTTCAGTATCCACTTCCGGAAGAAAGGATCCTCTACCTCATACTTGTCATTCCTGAAAATGTATCCTTTCTTGCTCAGGCGCAGGACAGCACTCGTCGTTGTGCTGGTCGGCAACTTCCGGTCTTGTGTGGGATTGTTCCCCTGACTGACGGCAACCATTACATATTCGAAAATTTTCGTAACGAAATTTTTCGCAAAGATAAGCCTTTTCTGTAAAGACTTGGCTAAAACGTCGAAATATTTAGTTCCCTTTAATGTTTTTCTTTCATTCTCTTGGTTATTAGAAAGATTTTGACATGAACGGACAATCCCCGTTGAACCAGATTCACCAAACAACACTTCATCATATAACAGCAAGCACCAAAAGGGACTCCCTTTTGGTGCTTTTTTTAGCTTGCCGCGGGCATCGTGGTCTTTCCAAGACACACCAAACGGCATAGTTTTAGTGTTATTCCGCTACTTCCTTCCACTGGAAGACGCAGCCGTTCTTCATGCCGGCGTCGGCTCCCT
>CAVCKM010000159.1:0-10159 GCA_963602765.1 Alistipes putredinis
ATGGGCTGAAAGCCCTATACTACATAGCCCAGGGCAACGCCCTGGGTACATCGGGCATACAACCACCGCCCTGTAAGGGCAAAAGTACATAAACCATTCACGCACAAGACTATGGACTTTTGCCCTTACAGGGCGCGTAGACACATACAAACAAAAACCCAGGGCGCTGCCCTGGGCTATGGAGTCATTGGGCTTTCAGCCCGTAGCGTTATGTACGGCTTACCCACTTCAACCGCCGATTTTCAATTCTGACTGACACTGTCGCTCTGCTCGGCAGCGGCTCTGCTTCTACTATAGTAATTCCAGTTGTTGTAGTAGTCATACGGACGCCAAGTGCTCCGCTTGACAAACTCACAGTTACCGATTTCCACGCCGTTGTTTATCACGTATCCCGTGAAGGAATTGCCAAAGCTGTAGGTGTACAGGAATATCTGCATGTGGTCGCCATTTGCATACCACATGTCTATGTAACGCTGATATTTGCGCCCGCCGTAGTACTCGTCGGTACGCACAGTAAAGTTGAAGTCATTCCTGAAGGTATACCAACCATCAGGATACTGCGCGTAAGAATACTCCACACCAGTGCCCGAACTGTACGTATTCGCATTGTACGAAAATTGCAGGTCGAGATAAGTCACATTAGTAACAACGTACTGTGAAACGTCCCATCTACGCTTAAACAAAGTAGTCTGGGTGATAGTCCCTTCCCAATAAGAGTTGCCGAGACCGTTGTCGAGGTCCCGGGCAACAGGGTCGCCGCACGACACGAAGGTCAGCACCGTCACTGCCAAGACAGCTGCGGCGGAGAATAGTCTTTTAAGTCCTTTCATTGTGTAATCGTTTTTCTTTTAAACTATATTGTATATTGACATTTCGCACCACTTAATATGTGTGAAAATTTCAGGGTAGCACTGAAATTGTAGGCAAAATTAGGCATTTTATCTCGTATTAACAAAGATTTAGGACAGAGACAAACTTTTTTCTGCACTTTTGCACCTTTATTGTTAGATTTTTCGCTAACTTTGCACAAAGTTACGTGCACGGCATACAGTTGTACACACAAACTGCAAGGTTTAGCGACTACAAAGTGACATCACTGACTACTATATTCCACCTACTCACAACGCTTTATGCGCCCCTGCTTGACTCGGGCGTATTTGAACCCGTTGAGTTCTCCGGGTGGGAGGTAATCAGATACTACATCTACCTCGTACAGAATTTCTTCTCCGGATATTCATGGCAGATCGTCACCTCGTACCACATCACGCTCTACTCGTGCATCATGCTCGCAGGACTCTTCATCCTCTTCTGGATAAAAGTGTCGAAAGCATCACGACGCAAGGCTAAGGCACAAAAGATTTTCGAAGAATACGAGCCGTACATGCTGCAGATCCTCGGTGCATGGGAAGAGATGGACGGACAGCAGATGCTCGCCCTCATGGGAAAGACGGAGAAGGACATCAGCAAGATACACCCGCTATACTTCGCACAGATGCTCGAGAAGAAGCGTATGGACCTCTACGAAATCGTCTTCCTGCCAAACATGCAGCGACTGGCCAACACGCTCGGCGTCACCGAATACCTCGAGAAACAACTCCTGCAACGCAAAAACGTCTTCAACTCCCTGCAGCTGCTACTCTTCCTCCAGCTCACCGTCGTCGAAGGCCGACTCGCCAACTACGTCAACCACACCAACGACGAGATACGCATGATGGCACGACTGTGCTACATCTCATGCTCGGCTGACGACCCCTACCGCTTCCTCAAGGCCGACCTGGACATCAAGCAGTCGCTCTTCCGCCCGATGCTCCTCAACTACGTCTTCGGTTGGATGAAGTCGCAGAACCGCAACATGCCGGCGTTCCTCACACTCGCCAGCGCACTGGAGAACGAGGACTCAGCAGCATATCTGGTAAAGGAGGTGGCATACTGGGGCACGGAGCAGGAGAAGGAGGACGTGAAGGACTACCTCCTGTCGGACAAAATGCCCGTACGCGGAGCTGCCATCGAAGTCATCACGATGCTCTGCGACCGAGATGCCGAGGACGCTCTCGTCAAGTCGTACTACCGACAGCCAGAAGACCTGCGACGCAAGACACTCGAAGCACTGCTCGCACTCAACTCCGGCAAACAGCTGGAGTTCTTCAAACAAGCATACGAGAACGCCTCTACACGACAGACACGAGAGACGGCACTCAACTGCATATACCTCTACGGCAACGAAGGAAGGCGCGAGTTCGAAATAATACGAAGCACCGCCGACGCGGACACGCGCCGCATGATTGACCAGATAGACGCCAACTCGATACTGACGCAGATGCGCGGTCTGGTGATATAAAGTCTCAAACACTTACTCCTATGTGGAAGCTTCTACTATACTTTTACGGATACTTCGTATTCTTCTACTCCCTGGCACTCATCATCAGCTACGTCTATCTGGTGATAATGTCATACCGCTACTCCAGCCGCTACCGCCGCTGGACGCTGGACTACGTGCGCCAGATGGTAGAGACCTCCCCCTTCACACCAGGCGTAAGCATCGTCGCTCCGGCATACAACGAGGGCGTCAACATAGTGGAGAACACCCTCTCGCTGCTCAAGCAGAACTACCCCAAGTTTGAAGTCATCATCGTCAACGACGGCTCAAAGGACGACACCCTCGAACAGCTCATCGAGAACTTCAGCCTCATCGAGGTGCCATACGACTACATCTACCACATACACTGCCAACCCTTCAAACGGCTCTTCCGATCCACCGACTACCGCTTCCGCAACCTCACCGTCGTGGACAAGCAGAACGGCGGCACGAAGGCAGATGCCGTCAACGGCGGACTCAACGTGGCGCAGTACCCCTACTTCATCAATACCGACTCGGACTGTATCCTCTCGCGCGACGCCATCTACCAGTGTATCTTCCCCTGCATCCTCAACCGCGACATCATCGCCGTCTCCGGCACCATGTCCATGAGCAACGGCTTCGTGCTGAAAAACAACGAAATCCTCGAATACAAGACCTCAAACAACCCCCTCGCCGTCTTCCAGGACCTGGAGTACAAACGTTCCTTCCTCGTCGGCAAGATGGGATGGTCTAACATCAACGCCATGCCTAACGTGTCCGGCGGTTACGGACTCTTCAACACCTCCGTCGTAAGAGCTGCCGGAGGATACGGCTACGACTCCTTCGCAGAGGATATGGACATGCTCTACCGCATGATACGCTACTGCTGCGACTTCAAACAGAAATACCGCGTCGTGCAGATCCCGCACACCTGCTGCTGGACGGAGGGACCCTCCACGCTGAAAATCTTCATGAGACAGCGCACACGATGGGGACGAGGACTCATACAGCTCATGCACCAGCACTTCCTACACATGGCGTTCAAACCGAAGTACCGCCAGCTGGGTCTCATCACACTTCCCTACACCTTCCTCTTCGAGTTCCTGGCACCCATCATCGAGTTCATCGGATTCTTCATGTTCCTGTACCTCGTCTTCACCGGCGGCGTAAACTGGGACACCTTCTGGATCGTCCTGCTCATGGTATACGTCGTCTCCATCACCATATCGCAGTTCGTCGTCTTCTTCGACCACCTGCTCGGAGGTTCATACACCAAGTCACGATCCTACTGGCGACTATTCCTCGCAGCCATCTTCGAGCCGTTCCTCTACCACCCACTCATCACCTTCTGCTCCATCAGAGGATACATCAACTATCTACTGGGTACAACGGCAAAGTGGGGTACCATGACGCGTACCAAACACGCAAGCAAGTAATAAATATCATCGCAGGCAAGTAATAAACCATTCTCACGCAAATGAAGAACAAAGTAATCATTTTGCTCACCATACTGACCGTCGCTGTATACATACCACAGTGCGCCTATGCCATCTTCAACAAGACTCAGACCCCTGACTACTATGAAGCTGGCACCAGACAGGCGTTCCGTAACCAGAAGTGGTATGCCGGCAAAAAGCTGCTCGACGAAGCATGGCCGGAGTACGGCACCATGTCCGCCATGAACGAGCTGATGGGATGGTACTACTACCACTACAAGAAGTACGACCGCGCACGCTTCTACCTCATAAAATCTCTCCGGGACGACAACACCAACACACACGCCCGCGAACTCCTCTCCAAAGTGGAGGAAGAGACACACAACTACTCCAGCGCCATCTGCTACATCAACGAACTGCTGGAGAACAACCCCTACGCACGCGGACTATGGCGAAGAAAGATAGACCTATACCGCAGACAGGGCAACGAGACGGAGGCAAACCGACTGCTGCAACGACTGCAACAGATATACCCCAACGACGAGGTGGTAAAGAAGGACATCGCATACGTCAACGAGGTGCGGCTCGTGAAACAGAAGAAAGCCGGCGACATCAACGGACAGATAGAGAGCCTCCAGAACATCGTCAAGGCATACCCCACAAACGTGGACTACTGCATGCAGCTCGCCAATATGTACCTGCAGACGGGCAACACACAAGGAGCCATCGAGACGCTGGGCAACGGCGTGCGCAACACACACAACGCTCAGCTCATGAAGAAACGCGCCTCCATCCTCGCCGACCAAGGCCGCTTCGTCGAGGCCATCAACTACCTCAAGGAGTGCCAGCGCACATACCATATAGGAGCTGCCACCGCCCTCATCAACGAACTGGAAAAGAGCGCGGCAGACGCCGCACGCCTCAACGACCCATACACCGCCACGGCACAGGTATACGCCAAACAGCACAGCGGAGAGTCTCTAAAGTTCCTCCTCAACACAGCCATCGCACGCGGTTACTACGACGATGCCCTCATGTACCTGCAGGACGCCAAAAAGGGCGGTGAAACCGAGGAAATACTCTACAAGGAGTACATCGTGCAGCAGAGACTGGGCAACCGCACCGCTGCCACCGGCGCACTGACAAAGCTCCTGGCACGCAACCCACGCAACAGCGACGCACGCGCCGAACTCGCCGCCATACGCTACGAAAACGGCACGCAGGCAATGAATTACGGCCAATTCACCGAGGCAATACCCGAACTGGAGTACGCCGCACAGAACACCGACGACAGCGAACTGCGAAAGTCTGCCAAACTCAGACTCTTCAACTGCTACTTCAACACGAAGCGCTACGACCAGGCAGACTCGCTGCTCGAAGGAATGCGCGACACATACGACAACTACACCAACCAAAAGGCAGCCCTGCTCAACGAGGAGGGACACCCGGACCTCGCCCTCATGCTCCTCGACATGCAGTACGAGAAGGAGAAAGACCCGCAGAAGCAGAAACTCATCGCATACCAATACGAGGAGTTCGCCATACCTTATATAAAGAACCTCTCGCAGCGAGGCATGACACGACAGGCCAACAAGGCGGCGCAGAAGGCCATACTCATCTGCCCAAAGTCGAACATCCTGCTGCACCAGGCGCTCTCCACGTCAGGACAACTGGGCAACCGTAAGGAGTACGAGGAGATAGTGAAGACTGGCCGCGAACTCTTCCCCGACGACCCCTTCTTCATCGTAAAGGAGGCATCGCTGCTCAGCGAGGACGGTGACTACGACGCTGCCCTCAAACTCATACGCCCGTACATGGACACATACGTCGGCGACACCACACTGGTCAACGCCTACACGGAGAACTCCGTCCTCCTCGCCTCCGAACAGATGAAGCACCGCGCATACAACGTGGCACTCGCCACCTGCGACACCGCACTACTCTACAAGGCAAAGGACAGCGAACTGCTCTACACCAAGGGACTCATCTTCGAGAAGATGAAGCAGTACGACTCCGCATACGTCTACCAGCAGTACTACCGCCCAAGCATCATGGAGTACCAGACGCACAGCAAACACCTCGAAGAACTGCGCAACAAGACGATGAAGAACGAAATCACCGTCATGTACCAGTACGCACGCCCCGGCGACCAGGACGTCCTCACGTCAAACGCCGGTGTCAGCTACACACGCCACGAGAAACGCAATGACTACACCGGCTATCTCAACTACGCCGGACGCGACGGCACCGCCATTGGCAACATGACACTCAAGGACATGGAGTCCGGCGGCACAGGCATACAGATCGGCGCCGACTGGAAGCACTCCTTCCGCGACTCGCGATACACCATGCAGGTGGGAGCAGCATGGGCAAACAAGTACTTCCCGCAGATAATGGTAAAGGGACAGCTCGACCGCGACATGGGCAAGCAGTGGGACCTCGGCGTGCACCTCTCATACCGACGCATACACGCCTACTCCGCTATCAACGGCTACACCGATAACAACGGAGTGCAGGAATGGGGACGCATAGGATGGCAGCACACCTACGGCAACCTCTTCCAATTAGGCGTAAACGCACAGAAGACGCTCGACATGTGGGTGCTCTCAGGCTCCATAGACGCCTTCGTGCTGAACAACAAGGTTGACTCGGTAGCAACGACAAACGTATACTTCAACACACAGGTGAAGGCACAGTTCTACCCCATCGAGGGAAGCCGCTCGCACCTCTTCGTCTCTGCCGGCGTGGGCAACGCACCACAGACCGAACTGCTCGACAACGCCTCAGCCGCAGGCTTCGACAAGCTGAACACCTTCGTAGGAGCCGGCATCAACTGGTTCTTCAACAAGTACATCGCCGCCGGAGTCAACGGCACGTGGTACACCCTATACCGTTCGCAGGAAATACAGACCGGAGTCTACGGCAGCAGCTTAACCACGTCAAGCACCACCGACTACAAGAACATGTTCTACCTACAAGGACTCGTGACAATATCGTTCTAAAGTACATAAACAATGACCAAACAGCTGACGATAATACTGACTGCCGCACTGCTCGCAGCGTGCAACGGCAACGGAAAAACAACCGAAACCGCCACCACGTCAACGCCAGCCTTCGAATACCGCGCACTCTATACCCCGTCAAACAACAAACCCGCAGACTACGGCATCACCGGCACCAACAACACCGACTACGACTGGGGACTCTGGGGACACAACATCTGGAAAGTCGTCGGAAAGAACGCCCCCAAGGACATCTACGCCACCGTCAACGGCAAGTGCGACACCACACAGTACTGCTTCTCGTCCGACAAGCTCTACCACACCATCGAGGCGTGGATAGTGGACCAGCACGGCGAACAACCCACCATGCGCTTCACCGTCATGCCTGCCGACAACAAGAAGGCATGCACCTGCGCAGCGTGCAAAAAGCACGGAAACACCGAGGGGAACGCCACGCCCGCCGTGGAACAGATGGTGCGCCGGCTCGCCCAGCGCTTCCCGAAACACATCTTCTTCATGACGGCTTACCACACCACCATGACACCCCCGACGAAGCCGCTCCCGGACAACACGGGCGTGATGGTCTCCACCATGGACATCCCCATGCGCTACACCTTCCAGGAGTCCGGAGGCTACCGCAAGTTCGACGCCACACTGAAGGCATGGGCAAAGGTCACGCCACGCATATACGTCTGGGAGTACGACCGCAACTTCGACGACTACCTCACCCCCTACCCCTGCCTCGAGATACTGCGCCAACGCTTCATGTACTACCAGAAGGCAGGCGTCAAGGGCATCTTCGTCAACGGCAGCGGCTACGACTACTCCTCCTTCGACGACGTGCAGTCCTACGTCCTCGCACAACTGATGAAGAACCCCAAGGAGACAGACATCGAGACCCTCGTGCGCCGCTTCTACGCCAGATTCTTCCCCAAATGCGGTGAATTCATCGCCGACTACTACCTCACCCTCGAGGACCGCGTGAAGAAGTCAAACCGCGTCCTGCCTTACTACGGCACCATCGACGAGGCACAGGAGGCATACCTCCAACGCGACGAGTTCGTCTCCTTCTGGACCACCCTCGACAAGAAGAGCAAGAGCGTCACGGGAAGCGAGCGCAAACGCATCAACCAGATGCTCACCGCCTTCGCCTACACCATGCTGCAGCTGAAACCCACACAGCAGATGGCAGAAGAGTACATCGAGATACTGAAGGACTACAAGTCCGTCCCCGGGCTGCAGAACTACAAAGAGACCGACGGCCCGCTCGACAAGTTCATCAAAAAGAGCATCGCCAAATACGAGGAGTAGACAAGACCATCAAGGTACAGGCAAACACACAGATACAGTACATGCGAAAGACACTCTACATAGCATTGACCTGGGTGATGACACTCGTTGCCATCGCCACCACCACGTCGTGCAGCAAGGAGGTGCAGATGACCACCATCATCGTGCAGGACTCCATACGCCACTACTACCCTCTCGTGCAAGGTACGGACATGGAACTGTCGTGGCGCATTGCCAACGTCGGCAAAGAACCCCTCGTGCTCACCGACGTACAGCCCTCCTGCGGCTGCATCACCGAAGACCTCGGCAAGAACAACATCGTGCTGCCCGGCGAGGAGATAACGCTGAAATTCAAATTCCGCACCGAAGGCTACGCGGGTTACGTACGCCACACCATACGCCTCTTCGGCAACATCTTCCCCAAAGGCATGGCGTGCCTCGTCTTCGACACCAACGTCGTGGCACCGGCATACGGTTCGCCCGACTATGAGGAACGCCTGAAGACCCGCAACGAACGCGACGTGGCAAGCGGCGTGAAGACACTCGTCGACGGCAACGAAGGGCAGCGCGGCTACTGGACTGACCTCAACGAATACTCCCATGGCTACAACAAGTATCTATGGAGAGACTTAAAGAAATAAGAAGGCATCAGACTTTATCAGAAGGTATCAGACTTTAAATGAAGATAGCAAACATAGACCTGGGCACACGCCCACTTTTCCTTGCACCCATGGAGGACGTGACGGACATCGGGTTCCGACACCTCTGCAAACGCTACGGTGCCTCCATGGTTTACACAGAGTTCGTGGCAGCAGAGGCTCTCGTACGATCCATTAAGTCCACAGTGCGCAAACTCAACATCAGCGATGAGGAGCGCCCTGTGGGCATTCAAATATATGGACGCACCACGGCAGATGTCGTCGAGGCGGCACGCATCGTGGAAGCAGAGGCGCACCCCGACATCATCGACCTCAACTTCGGTTGCCCGGTGAAGAAGGTGGCGGGCAAGGGCGCCGGTGCCGGCATGCTGCAGAACATACCGCTGCTGCTCGAGATGACGGAGGCGGTAGTGAAGGCTGTCAACACGCCCGTCACGGTGAAGACGCGCCTCGGATGGGACATGAGCCACATCGTCATGGGCGACACGCCAAACCACCCGCAACTGGACCGCACCGCAGAGGGTCTCCCCACCCTCTCCCTCGCCGAACGACTGCAGGACTGCGGCATCGCCGCACTCACCATACACGGCCGCACCCGGGCACAGATGTACACCGGCGAGGCGGACTGGACGCTCATCGGCGAGACGGCACGCAACCCACGCATCAGCATACCCATCATAGGCAACGGCGACATCACGACAACAGCCGAAGCGGACGCCGCCTTCGACAACTACGGCGTGGATGCCGTCATGATAGGCCGCGCCACGTTCGGACAGCCATGGCTCTTCGCACGCCCCGGCTGCGGCATAGAACCGCCAAAGACAACAGGCGAGAAGATTGACGTGCTGCGAGAGTTGCTGCACATCAACCTGGAGTACATCGGCGACGAATACCGCGCCATACTGCACACGCGCCGCCACCTCGCCGCCACCCCGGTCTTCAAGGGCATCCCGGACTTCCGCCAAACCCGCATCCGCCTCCTCCGTGCCGACACGCTGAAAGACCTCGAAGCCGTCCTCGACGACATCCAAGCCATGCTCGACTGAACGACAACTTCGCTCTCTAAAAAAACAACACGGACTTGAAGGGGGAAAGAAGACAACACTGGCGTGATAGGAAAGAAGACAACACCGATGTGATAGGAAAGAAGACAACACGGATGCGATAGGAAAGAAGACAACACGGACAACTTAGGACAACTTTTTTTTAGTTTCCTTTGGCGGCGCTAAACACCGCGCCGAATGGCTCTTTGCTTGCTGGTTTTAGACCAAATATGCTATATGGGTAGCTATTTAAGGAAATGATGTCAGTATATACATCCAGACCAGTGACTCGGCGCGGTGTTTAGCGCCGCCAAGGTAACTTAAAAAAGTTGTCCTAAGTTGTCCGAGTTGTCGTCCTTCCTTTCACGTCCGAGTTGTCGTCTTTAAGTGC
>CAVCKM010000160.1:0-9950 GCA_963602765.1 Alistipes putredinis
CCCTGGGTACATCGGACATTCAACCACCGCCCTGTAAGGGCAAAAGTGCATAGACTACATGCACAAGGCTATAGACTTTTGCCCTTACAGGGCGCGTAGATACATACAAACAAAAACCCAGGGCGTTGCCCTGGGCTATGGAGTGGTTGGGCTTTCAGCCCGTACAGGTACAAAACCTGCTCAAGTTATTTTTTGAATATTACTAAGTATTCAACCTTGTTCAAAAGGTCATACAAGAAGTGTATAAAACGTGGTTGCTTACAAGGGGTGTATGGAGTGTCATCTTAGTCCAGACTGGCTTTTAGTATGGAAACAGAATGACAACGAGCTGATATTGTTACTGGTTGACACTGGTACTCATTCAGATTTATTTGGATAGTCCGATACAGACACTATACAACAGCGCAGGCTCGCCAACTCTCCCAAACCATGCAGAGAGTGCCGCGGCCCGCGCTTTTTAGTGCCGCTAAATTTGCGGGAGTCAAGAGGAATGCGTGACTATGTGGCAGGATTGCATTCGTCTTCTCGTTTATTTGTGGTCAAATCAAGCATTTTTGCCTTAAAAAGTTTGGGGATTCAGATTTTATCACTAACTTTGCGCCATCGCTTTTACTAAGCCTCCCGTCAAAATCTTAATGCGTGGGATTTTTCAATTGATGATACGTAGTCATATAGCAAATTATGTGACTAGACGAAGATAACAGAACTCGTTTGCATCCCGTAAGAACTGCAGGCGAGTCATTTTTTTTATATACATATATATTTTCTGTAGAGGCGCTATTCCTTATCTAACCGATTCAACTCTGTCTTGACTTTTTTGCCATAGGCTTCGCCACGGGGAACGAGGTATTTGAACTTGACGGTATCGTTTATTATTTCAACGTGGAAAGTAAAGAATGCTCTATAGTCGCCAATCCTTATGCGGTAGATGTGGCGATAGCCTATGAGTTTTTTGCAGTCGGTTATGTCTTTGGTACTTTCTGCCACCTTTACTTCCTCTATGACGTGCCGAACAGAGTCAAGCATCTTCCCGGAGAGTTTCTTGAGAGACCTTTCGAAGTCCTTGGAATAGTCTATTTTCATACGCCGAGCCACTTTTCAAAATCTGCCTTTTCCTGTTCGTTGAGCATTACGTTTCCGTCAGGTCGTTCTTGGCTCAATCTTGCGTAGATTTTGGCATCCTCGTAGTCTTCTGCCAGCTCGTTCAATATATCTTCGATGTACTTTTTGAGGTTGGTACCCTTTTGGATGGCCATAATGGAAAGGGTCTTGAAAGTGTCTTCGTTCAAGTCGATAATCTTTCTCTTGGTAGAGGCTAATGTTGCTGTTCTCATAACGTTGTCTGTTTAAATGGTTCCACTTTGAGGGCAAAGATACATAATA
Organism: Alistipes putredinis; assembly: GCA_963602765.1. Taxonomy (GTDB): domain Bacteria; phylum Bacteroidota; class Bacteroidia; order Bacteroidales; family Bacteroidaceae; genus Prevotella. The sequence goes on from CAVCKM010000160.1 coordinate 1,384, forward strand.
TATTCCATATATACGGTATAACGGTATGTATTATTAACAATAATTTAGGCAATGATATACTTGTTGTCACAGAAAAATTAGCAGTTTAGAGAAAATACTTGACCCAATAGTGCCGAGGCCCCGCGCTTTTTTCGTGCCCCTAAATTTGCGGGAGTCAGCGGGAAAGTGTAACTTTGCACACACGAAACAATAGTATATGCGTTATGACTACACTAACATTACAAGTGGACAATCTCTCTATGCTTGAACACATAAAGGGGCTGCTCTCAGCGGTAAAAGGGGTAAAAATCGTAAAGACTGTTGAGAGCCCCGTGCCAATGCACTCTGAGGACATCCCCAACGCGGTAACACAAGCTGCCATGCAGGAAGCTGAGGCAGGAAAGTATGCAGGTATTGTCCGTATGGACAGCATAGAAGATTTTGTGGCTTCTTTTGAATGAACGAATGAAAGAGATCAGATTTACCTCCCAGTTCAAAAAGGACTTCAAACATATCAAGAACGATGCGCGTAAGGTTGAGGTCTTTTACCAAATTGCCGACAAACTCAGAAAGGGCGAACCTATTCCTCCTCAGTATAAGCCTCACCAATTGTCAGGTGATTGGAAAAATCACATGGAATGTCATTTGAATGATGACTACCTGCTGATATGGTACGACAAGATAGCAGACGTGATAGAATTTGTACGTCTCGGCTCTCATTCGGAACTCTTCGGAAAAGGGAGAAAGCGGTGACCGAATCCCCCGCGCTTTTTTCGTGCCCCTAAATTTGCGGGAGTCAGCGGGAAAGTGTAACTTTGCAGGCGACAAGAATTATAAAACAATTGATAACCCTACTAGTAAGGGGGTACCATACTAAAAAATAAACCAGTTATGAAGAAACTTTACTATTTGTGCCTTCTCCTTCTGGCATGCAGTTCGTCCGTTTTGGCCGCCAGACCCGGTGTGACGTTTCTGTTTACGGACGGCAATAAGGCCAGTTTCGCATTTGAGGATGACCCGAAGCTAACGTTGACCTCCACGGGGTTCATCATTTCGGTTGCAGGTCAGGATGATGCCAGTTACGAATTCTCCGATATCCACAGTTACTACTTTGAGGAAGATATCCATACCGCCATAGAGAGTGTCGATGCCGGCGTTGCAGTCTCCGGTGCTTCCAACCCGTTGTTCAGCTGTGTCGGCGGCATCGTCTCCGTCAGTGGCATGAAAGCCGGCGAGCGTCTCAGCGTTGTTTCCATGAACGGTGCTTCTGTAGCATCTGCCGTTGCTGACCGTCAGGGCAACACCAGTGTTGACCTCACCTCAGCCAGTGCCGGTGTCTATGTCCTTTCCGTCGAGGGCGGTGTAAGTTTCAAATGGATAAAGAAGTAATCCCGTACAAAAATACATAATCAGATTATGCGAAAGATATTAACCATTTTGTGCAGTTTGCTTTTCGTTGCGCAGTTTTCAGCTGTCTCTGCGCAGGAGTTTTGGTGTGAGTGGAAGGACAGCGTAGTCTCTGTGCGTGCTGTGTCCTCGCTAGACTCAGTGACGTTTTCCATAGGTAGCTGGTTATATGACATTTCCTGTTCGCCTACCGTATATTCCACCAAAACGTCGTTTTCCGCAGAAGCTACAGTGTCGCTGGGCAAAGACGTAAAGTCGGTGTCGAAGTCTCCCAATATAGGCGTCTGTTATTCCGATACGAATGAAAAGCCTACCATTAAAGACGGTCATATGTATCTGGGTACAAACCTACAGTCGTATCCTTTTACAATCGAAAATTTGCGTCAAGACACCAAGTACTACTACCGCACGTACGTCGAGTTCCTCGACACCGTGTTTTACGGCGACGTGTGTGTCGCCCATGTGCGTTACGAAAAGGACAACACATTCACTAAGGACGGTCACACTTTCATAGACCTATGCTTGCCAAGCGGTCTGCTTTGGGCAGAAACCAATGTTGGCGCAAGCAATCCCTGGGAAAGTGGCAATTACTATTCGTGGGGTGAGACTGCCCCAAAGAACCCTGAAGAGTATACTCGTACGTCGTACCTCTGTCCTGAACTGGATTCTGATCTCACAAGCGAACATGATGCCGCCTATGTCAATTGGGGATCTTATTGCCGTATGCCTACCAGGAAGGAGTTTGAGGAACTCATCAATCCAGACAATTGTGAGTGGACATGGACAACCGAAAAAGGGATCGCTGGGTATAGGGTAACGAGTAAAAAGGAGCACTATACCTATAATTCGATATTTCTCCCTGCTTCGGGTTACCGCAGTTATGAGTTCTTCAACGAGCTTGGCTCACGGGGCTACTACTGGTCCAGTACGCTCTGGTTTTATTACTATAATGCTAAGCCCAATACTGAGAATGCGTACATTCTCGAATTCTTCAGTGAAACCCCCTTCCGTACCTACAGCTACCGTTACCAGGGCATCCCCGTCCGCCCTGTGGCAGAACCTTAAGAGGCACGTAATCCCGTACAAACAAAATACTACAAATAATTATGCGAAAGATATTAACCATTTTGTGCAGTTTGCTTTTCGTTGTGCAGTTTTCAGCTGTCTCTGCGCAGGAGTATTATTGGTATGAATGGAAGGACGGTGCTGTCTCTGTGCGTGCTGTGTCCTCGCTAGACTCAGTGACGTTTTCTATAGGTGACTGGATTTACAACATTTCCTGTTCGCCTGCTGTAGAGATTACTAAGTCGTCGTTTTCCGCAGAGGCTACAGTGTCGCTGGGCAAAGGCGTAAAGCACGTGGTGCAGTCTCCTAACATAGGTGTCTGTTATTCCGATACGAATGACAAGCCTACCATTAAAGACGGTCATAAGTATTTGGGTTCAAACCTTCAGTCGTATTCCTTTAAAATCGAAAATTTGCGTCAGGACCTCAAGTACTACTACCGTACGTATGTTCAGTTGGTCGACACCGTGTTTTACGGCGACGTGTGTTCCACTGAACTCGACAAGTCATGCACTATAAACGGTCATAAGTTCGTAGACTTCGGTCTGAGTGTCCTTTGGGCTGAGACAAACGTTGGAGCAAACTCAGCTACAGACTGTGGTAACTATTATGCTTGGGCAGAGACTGCTCCCAAAGACAGCTATACTTGGCACAACTACAAGTTCGGTAAACCATACTATGGCTTGAGCAAGTACAGCAATTCCGACCAAAAAGTTGTTATCGAGTCGGTTGATGATGTCGCCAGTGTCAATTGGGGAGCTGGTTGCCGTATTCCTACCAACAGTGAGTTCGAGGATCTCAAAAATAACTGTATTTGGACATGGACAACCCAAAATGGGGTCCTTGGGTATAAGGTAACCAGTAAACGCTATATCAACAATTCTATATTTCTTCCTGCTCATGGCTACCGTCAGGGAGGAGACGTCAAGGATGGTTCGCGCGGCTACTATTGGAGCAGTAGAATCTATGATAGCTATAAATACGACGCATACTTCTTTTACTTATGTAGTAGCTTTTACAACTGTTACTCTTGCGAAGATCGTTGCATCGGTCGTTCTATCCGCCCAGTTGCAGAACGTTAGGATACAGAATGACATACCTTCAGATTCATCCGCACGCTCACACCAATCCGCCTCCAACGCCTATGAACCTCGCTTCCTACATACTCCTCGCCCTCGTCGTCATTGCCTTCGTCATTGCCGCACGCTACCGTGCACGGGGTGGGGGACGGAAGAGTTGCTGTGACACCTCGCGTGGAGGAGAAGACAACAGCAGTAGAAAGAAGGGCTGCGCCGACGGTGAGACAAAGGCCGGCCACAAGAAGAGCATCGGTAAGGACGGCACGGTGCGCTGCACCGGCTCGTGCTGCGAACTGGGCCTGCTCGCCGACCGCCGCCGACTGAAGACAAAGGAAGAGTACGAGGCCCTCGAAGCTGCCGAGGAGGACGACTAAAGACAACTTGGACTGGAGGAAAAAGACGACAACTCGGACAACTTCGGACAACTTTTCTTATATTACCTTTAGCGGCGCTAGACACCGCGCCGAATCGCTTAGCTGGATGTTTTTATACTGACATCATCTCAGTAAACATTTGCTTGTGTGGTCTTAAATTCGCAAGCAGTACCGATTCTGCGCTAGACACCGCGCCGAATCGCTTAGCTGGATGTTTTTATACTGACATCATCTCAGTAAACATTTGCTTGTGTGGTCTTAAATTCGCAAGCAGTATCGATTCGGCGCGGTGTCTAGCGCCGCTAAAGGTAACTAAAAAGAGTTGTCCGAAGTTGTCCGAGTTGTCGTCTTTTTTACCTGTCCAAGGTTGTCGTTTATGAACAGAGTCCGGGTTGTCGTTCAATATCAAAGCAAAAGCGTTGTTGTCCAGTAGGCGAGGAGGGAGACGGCGTAGGCTATGAGGCACTGGCCCAGCACTACGGTCACGGCGTAGCGTGAGCCCAGTTCGCGGCGGATGGCGGCGATGGCGGCTACGCAGGGGGTGTAGAGCAGGCAGAAGACCATCAGCGATATCGTCGACGCTACCGTCAGCACGTCCTCCAGCGACACGCCAGAGCCGAAGAGCACCGAGAGGGTGCTGACGACACTCTCCTTTGCCATGAAACCGCCTACGAGCGACGTCGCCACACGCCAGTCGTCAAAGCCGATGGGGGCGAAGACGGGGGCCACGACGGACGACAGGCGGCCCAGGATGCTCAGCGAGGCGTCCTCCACGATGTCCAGACGGAAGGAGAACGTCTGCAGGAACCATATCACGATGGTCGCCATGAAGATGACGGTGAAGGCACGCTCCAGGAAGTCGCGCGCCTTGTCCCACAGGAGGCGCAGCGTCGTCTTCATGCCCGGCATGCGGTAGTTGGGCAGCTCCATGACGAAGGGCACTGCCTCGCCCTTGAACGCAGTGCTCTTCAGCACCAGTGCCGTCACGATGCCCACGAGGATGCCCAGCAGGTAGAGGGCACACATCACCGTGGCAGCGTTGTCCGGGAAGAAGGCGGCGCAGAAGAAGGCGTAGATGGGCAGCTTCGCCGTGCACGACATGAAGGGCGTCAGCATCACCGTCAGCTTGCGGTCGCGCTCGGAGGGCAGTGTGCGGCTCGCCATGACGCTGGGCACGCTGCAGCCGAAGCCTATCAGCAGCGGCACGATGGAGCGTCCCGACAGACCGATCTTGCGCAGCAGCTTGTCCGTGACGAAGGCGATGCGCGCCATGTAGCCCGAGTCCTCCAGCATGGAGAGGAAGAAGAAGAGCACCACGATGATGGGGACGAAGGAGAGCACGCTGCCCACGCCGGCGTAGACACCGTCGATGATGAGCGACTGCACCACGTCGTTGACCTCCCACGCCACGAGGGTCTCCTGCGTCAGGGCGGTGAAGGCGTCGATAGCCTCCTCGAGCCACTCCTGCATCGTGCCGCCCAGCACGTCGAAGGTGAGCCAGAATATCAGAGCCATGATGGCGGCGAAGGCTGGCAGGGCAGTCCAGCGTCCCGTCAGCACGCTGTCTATGCGCCGCGAACGTATCTGTTCGCGGCTTTTTTGTGGGTGTACGACGGTGGCCTCCGTCAGTCGCTCGATGAACGTATAGCGCATGTCGGCGATGGCGGCGGCGCGGTCCATGCCGCGTTCCTCCTCCATCTCGCTGATGATGCTCTCGATGGACTCGCGCGTACCCTTGGAGAGCCGCAGGGCGTGCATGATGCTCTGGTCGCCCTCCACTATCTTGGCGGCGGCGAAGCGCAGTGGTATCCCTGCCACCTTGGCGTTGCCCTCTATGAGGTGGCGTATGGCGTGGAGGCAGCGGTGTACGGCACCGCCGTTGTCCGTGGGCGAGCAGAAGTCCTGCACGGCAGGCGCCTCCTGGTATTTCGCCACGTGCAGGGCGTGGCGCACCAGTTCGTCGACACCCTCGTTCTTCATTGCCGATATGGGGACGACGGGGATGCCCAGCCGCCGCTCCATCTCGTTGACGAGCACCGTGCCGCCGTTGCCCTCCATCTCGTCCATCATGTTGAGGGCGAGCACCATGGGCACGTCAAGCTCCATCAGCTGCATGGTGAGGTAGAGGTTGCGCTCTATGTTGGTGGCATCGACGATGTTGATGATGCCGCGCGGCTTCTCGCCGATGATGAACTCGCGGCTCACCACCTCCTCGCTCGTGTACGGCGAGAGGCTGTAGATGCCGGGCAGGTCGGTGACGTCCGTGTTCTTGTGGCCGCGGATGCTGCCGCTCTTGCGGTCTACGGTGACGCCGGGGAAGTTGCCCACGTGCTGGTTGGCACCGGTCAGCTGGTTGAAGAGCGTCGTCTTGCCGCAGTTCTGGTTGCCCGCCAGGGCGAAGGTGAGCACCTCGGAGTCGGGCAGGGGGTGTTCGTGCTTCTTGTCGTGGTAGGGTGCTCCCTCGCCCAGTCCGGGGTGGGGCACTACGGCGGCCTCTGCCGAGGGCGCGGTGCTCTCGGGCTTCGCCGTTATCTCGATGCCGATGCGTGCTGCGTCGGCCTTTCTCAGGGTCAGTTCGTAGGAGTGTATCTGCAGTTGTATGGGGTCGCCCATGGGGGCGTGCTTGCTCATGCTTACGATGGCGCCGGGGATGAGACCCATGTCGAGGAAGTGCTGGCGGAGCGCTCCCTCGCCGCCCACGCTGGTGATGCGTGCCGTCTGGTGTATGTGTAGTTCGTCGAGTGTCATAATAGGTGCAAAGTTACAAAAAAAATGGGGTAGGGCGGCACACGGACCAAAAATATACCTAAATATAACGAGTGTGTAGTTTTTTTTCCGTACCTTTGCAGCGCATACAAACCACCAACGCATTATCAAAGAAGCAATGACAACAATCACATCTTACGAAGACTTCCTCCAGTACGAGGGTCAGGTGCTGGGCACCTCCGACTACGTAGAACTCAGCCAGGACCGCATCAACCTCTTTGCCGACGCCACGCTGGACCACCAGTGGATACACGTAGACCAGGAGCGCGCCAAGACGGAGAGCCAGTTCGGCACCACCATAGCCCACGGCTACCTCATCCTCTCCATGCTGCCACACCTGTGGTACAACACTCTCGAGGTGAAGAACGTCAAGAACCTCATCAACTACGGCGTGGACAAGATGAAGTTCGGCCAGCCCGTCCTCAGCGGTCAGAGCATCAACATGACGACGACGCTGCAGAGCATCGTCAACCTCCGCGGTGCCGTAAAGACGGAGATAAAGTTCGTCATCAACGTCAAGGAGACGGGCAAAAAGGCCGCCGAAGGCGTTGCCACGTTCATCTACTACTTCGAGAAGTAGCTCTCGCGGTTGGGGACTCGAATGTTTTTTTTAGGACTTTAATTGCCGTTAATTGACCATTAATTGGACCATTAATTTATTCTTTAATTATTTTTGTTCAGACGTGAAAATAATATAAATTGGACCATTAATTTATTCTTTAACTATTTTTGTTCAGACATGAAAATAATATTAATGGATAAAATTAATGGTCAATTAACGGCAATTAAAGTCCTAAAAACCATATAGCTTAAAGTCCTTAAAAACCATATAGCTTAACGTCCCCCGGAAAAGATGACTTAACGTTAGATTTGCCCCGACTCGACTAGCCGCACCACGCGCTCTATCATCTTGTCCTTCCCGTTCGGCTCGTACACCTTCTTTAGCGACGCGCCGAACATCCATGCGAAAGCCTGGTAGAACGCTGCCTTGCCCGAACCGAGGAACGCCTTCACCAGTTCGTAGCCCGAAGAGTTCGTCTCGCGGTACACCAGTTTTATGAGCAGCTTGCCCTGAGAGAGCGTCAGCTTCTTCAGCCGCGGCGTGTACTGCGCCTTTATGCCCTTCTCCACCAGTTTCATGTGCTCCTTGCGGGCCTTCTCGTCCGGCAAGGTCTCCATGTACTCGTACGTCTCCAGTACGGCCAGGTTCACCTCCTTCGCTATCGGCAGCACCTTCTTCACGTTGGCTACGAGGCGGTTGTACGCCTTGCGCTGGCGGTCGTTCTTGAACTCCATCGGACCGAAGACGTAGACGTTGTTCATCTCTACGTATTTGATGCTGTCCTTGCCCTCCAGCACTTTGCCCACGCGCACCATGGGCACGAACGTAGGGCTGTCCATGTCCACCTGCCTCTCCTCGGGCGACTTCTTCGCCTCCGCGCCGGTAAGCAGGAGCAGCGCCAGTATGGTGGTGATGAGATATTTCACGTTGAAACTTCCTTTTTTTCTGTGACGGGTTTGATAATTCGCCGCAAAAGTACTCATAATAATTGGATTTACCTCTCGCCCCGTCCTTAAAATTGCTAAATATCCCCACACTTCTTTGAACTTATCACCTTTTTTCTGTACCTTTGCACGCGTATAACAACTAAAAGACACGATAATATGAACAGTCATGAACCTAACGAAGTAACAAAAGCAGCAATAGCTGAAGCAAAGGCTGAAATAAATATGTCTCCAGTAGACATGACCAGTTTTGAGACGTTTGTAAGGTCATGTATGGATGAAAATTAAAAACTTGGACCCCGTTGTTCAATAAGTAACGTGCAAAAAATAACTTGGGCAGTTTTGATATGATTAACAGATTTTACCCTAATGGGCTGAAAGCCCTATACTA
>CAVCKM010000161.1:0-29058 GCA_963602765.1 Alistipes putredinis
CCGAGTACCCCTCCGGGATACTCAGGATTTCTTTGAACAGGGCAACGGCCTCGTCCACTACAGGCTGGAAGTCCTTTGCACGGTGGCTAATCTCCATCAACGAGAGACCTGAGCCATTAAAGTCAAGACACTGAGCAGCTGTGGCCTCAATGACCTCACGTGGCAGCATTGACGGGCCCGCATTGAAATTGTACTTCTTCATTGTTGTTTTCGTTATTAAATTAAAAGTTTATGTTCAAGTTTTTTTGTTTGTCCATTCTCCCTAAAGGCTACATTTTCAATTATGCGTGACTTAAGGTGACGGCAAAGGTAGATATTTTATGCGAGAGTTGCAAGAAAACTTGCACATTTTTGCTTTTTTGTGCCATTTTCCTTTAGCGTTTGTGCTTTTTTACGCCAAAATGATAAGTAGACTTGTCATTATGCCGAAGATGAAGATGTTGCGTGCGGTCATTGCGAGCACCTTGTTGAGTTCTCTTCCCTCTCCTATTCGTCTCATCTTGCTCCATGTGTTGACGTGCATGAAATAGACGACGAATGTGAGTAGGAGGTTTAGGTTGCTCGTGCCGAAGATGCACAGTATCATGACGAGAGCTACGGGTACGACTCCGATGTATAGCCATTCTGATGCTTTTTTGCCGAGTATTACGACGAGGGTTCGTTTTCCGGTTCGTCTGTCAGCTTCAATGTCGCGGTAGTTGTTGACGATGAGCAGTGTGTCGACGACGAGTCCGCATGCCGCTCCTACGATGCCGACGGAGGTTAGCGGTCCTGCCTGTCTGAGAGGGCCGTCCGGTACCATTACATAGTATGTAAACAGTACGGGTACGATGCCGAAGAAGAGGACGACGAGGAGGTCTCCCAGTCCGAGCCCCGAGAGGCAGGTGGTATAGAGGAAGCAGAAGAGTACGCACACCACTCCGACGGCGATGAGAGGGAGTCCTCCGTAGAGGACGAGAGGCAGTCCTGCGAGGCAGGCCAGGAGTGTTGTAATGGCGATGGTCCATCGCATGGCTTTAAGGGTGACCCACCCTTGCTGGCAAGCTCGTGGCGGTCCGAGTCGTTCGTCGTCGTCTCGTCCCTTGACGCAGTCGAAGTAGTCGTTGACGAAGTTGGCGTCAATCTGCATGAGGAATGCGAAGAGGAAGCAGAGTAGCATGGGCGTGAGACTGCCTCGGAGAGCATCTTCGAGCGTTCCTGTCACGGCTTTGCATGCGCAGGCAGCGCCGAGCATTACGGGCACGGCAGCGCCCGTAAGAGTCTGTGGACGTGCTGCGAGTAACCATGCACGCCAAGAGTTAGTCTTTGTGTTGATGTTGATTTGCATTTGTGTTGTAAATTTCCTCAAAGTATTTGCGTAGCTCCGTTGGCGACTGTATGATTCGTCTCAGTTCGGCGAGGTTCTTTTCGTTGTCCGTGCCGTGTAGCCATAGTTTTATGTATCCGGCGGTGGAGTATTTCTGCATGAGGTGTTCTTTGAATCTCCTCCAATGTTCTTCTTTGTCGTACTGCGGGTAATGGTCGAGTCCGAAGAGTACGGTACGCAGCATGACGGATTGAGGCTCGAGGTCTCTGTCTGCCTCTGCGACAATCTTGCCGTAAATGCTTCTTGGAGCACGTGAGGCAGAGGCGCGATGGTCCTCAACAGCTTCTGCTATGATATTTATCTGCTGTGGTGAGAACCACGCCAACAAGCGTTTGTCTGTCCTTACGATACGTCCGCTGGTAAGATGATGAACAGCACGCGGGCCTTCCAAACCGAGGTCATGGTAGGCGGCTATGGCGTAGGCCATATTCACATCTGCCCCGACGACCTTTGCCAGCTTCAGAGAGGCACGGATGACGGTAACTACATGCCCCATATTATGCGCAGCATCGAACGCAGCATACCTTGGCAGTATGCTACGCTCGATGAAGTCCATGAGGTCTAATGTGACCATATCAAAATGTTTTGTGCACGTACGTTTAAAGTTTCAAGTCCTTCAGCACCTGAGCTATTTTCTGACGCGTGGTAAGGCGTGTTGGGACAAGTGGCAGACGGAGGACGTTCTTCAGAAGTCCCATCTCGCACATGAGCGCCTTTACTCCTGCCGGGTTGCCGTCTACGAAGAGAAGACTATAGAGTTCTGTGAACTTGTGGTGTATCTTTTGGGCTGCACCATACTCTCCGTTAAACTCAAGACGTATCATGCGCGAGAACTCCTTAGGCAAGGCATTACCGATGACGGAGATGACACCTACGGCACCAGTGGCTATCATGTGAAACGTAATAGAGTCATCGCCAGAGAGAACTTCAAAGTCAGCCGGCTTGTTCTTGATTATCTCATCGACCTGCTCAATGGAGCCACTTGCCTCCTTAATAGCTACAATATTGTCGCAGTCAGCGGCAAGACGACAGGTCGTCTCGGGCTTGAGGTTAATGCCGGTACGTCCAGGTACGTTGTAGAGGACAACGGGCAGCTTCGTTGCGGCGGCAATAGCCTTGAAATGCTGGTAGAGTCCCTCCTGCGACGGCTTGTTGTAATATGGACAAACGGAGAGGACACCGTCAATGCCGGAGAAGTCATACGTCTTGAGCATGTCAACAACGGCAGCGGTATTGTTTCCGCCGCATCCCATGAGAAGAGGAACGCGCCCCTCCACCTTCTTTACGATAAACTGCTTTACCTTATAGTGCTCTTCAGCCGAGAGGCACGGTGTCTCGCCAGTAGTGGCGAGCACACACAAGAAGTCTGCACCGTTGCTTATCTGGTAGTCAATGATGGTGCCCAGTGCTTGAAAGTCTACGCTTCCGTCCTCCGCAAAAGGAGTGACGAGGGCAATGCCCAGTCCGCGGAATATGTTCTGCATATTGTGTTGAGTTGTTACGTGTTTATTTATACTCCTGCCAAGGCTTGATGGCAATTTCGTCGAGAGTCATCGTGCAGAAGGCGTTGATGAATGCGGAGGCGAGACGCGAGTTTGTGAGCAGTGGGACGTTGAGGTCTATGGCAGCACGGCGTATCTTGTATCCGTTGTCGAGCTCTCGAACGGTGAGGTTTGCAGGTATGTTTACAACCATGTCAATCTCCTTGTTGTGAAGCATGTCGAGTGCCTGAGGTTTCTTGTCGGCATCTGACGGCCAGAATACCTCCGTGCTTGGGATACCGTTCTCGTTGAGGAACTTGTATGTGCCTGGGGTAGAATAGAGCTCGTATCCGTTCTCGACGAGTTGCTTTGCAGCGTCGAGCATCTCGGCCTTCTGCTTTGTCGTTCCTGTAGAGAGGAGTACGGTCTTCTGCGGTATGCGGTATCCTACGGAGAGCATCGCCTTGAGCAGTGCGCAGGAGGTGTCCTGACCGATACAGCCAACCTCGCCCGTTGAAGCCATGTCGACGCCGAGAACGGGGTCTGCCTTCTGTAGTCGGTTGAAAGAGAACTGGCTGGCCTTGATTCCTACGTAGTCGAGGTCGAAGAGGTTGCTTGCCGGCTTCTCTACTGGCACACCGAGCATCACCTTCGTAGCGAGGTCGATGAGATTAATCTTGAGCACCTTTGAGACGAACGGGAAGGAGCGTGATGCTCGCAGGTTTGTCTCGATAACGAGGATGTCGTTGTCCTTTGCCATATACTGGCAGTTGAACGGTCCTGAGATGTGTAGTTCCTTTGCTATCTGGCGTGTGATACGCTTGATGCGGCGCACGGTCTCGACATACAGCTTCTGGGGTGGGAACTGCAGGGTTGCGTCACCTGAGTGTACACCAGCGAACTCTACGTGCTCAGAAATTGCATAAGCGATAATCTCGCCATCACGTGCAACGCCGTCGAAGTCGATTTCCTTAGCGTGCTCGATGAACTTGCTGACAACGACTGGATGGTCCTCGCTGACGTTGGCGGCAAGTTGGAGGAACTTCTCCAGTTCTTCACGATTGGAGCATACGTTCATAGCTGCACCCGAGAGCACGTATGAGGGACGCACAAGTACCGGGAAACCAACGCGCTCTATGAATTCGTTAATGTCGTCCATAGAGGTGAGTGCCGACCACTCTGGCTGGTCAACTCCGATGCGGTTGAGCATGGAGGAGAACTGTGCTCGGTCCTCGCAGTTGTCGATGTCCTTGGCTGTAGTACCGAGGATAGGTACGTTCTCTGCGTCGAGACGCATGGCGAGGTTGTTAGGTATCTGACCACCAGTAGAGACGATGACACCATGTGGACACTCAAGGTCAAGTATATCCATGACGCGCTCAAAGGTCAACTCATCGAAATAGAGACGGTCGCACATATCGTAGTCGGTAGATACGGTCTCCGGATTATAGTTAATCATGACGGAGCGGTAGCCCTGCTTGCGGATGGTGTTGAGGGCCTGTACACCACACCAGTCGAACTCTACAGAAGAGCCGATGCGGTAAGCTCCGGAACCAAGTACAACGATGGAACGGTGGTCGTTCTCATAGTGGATATCATGGGCCGTACCTGCATAGGTAAGATAAAGGTAGTTAGTCTGTGCGGGATACTCGGCAGCCAGCGTATCAATCTGCTTTACGTATGGCACGACACCCATGCTCTTACGGAAGGCGCGTACGGTAAGTATTGCCTTGTGCATGTTGCCGAGCTCCTTTTCGAGTCCGACGCCTCGCGCTATCTGGAAATCGGTGAAGCCGTATGTCTTTGCCTCAAGGAGCAGGTCACGGTCGAGTACGTTGATGGAGGTGCACTTGTCTAGACGGTCGTCGATGTCCACGATGTGCTGCAGCTTCTCGAGAAACCACTTGTCAATCTTTGTCATCTCGTGGATTTGCTCCACGTTGTAAATCTTTCGCTTCAGTGCCTTTGCGATGACGAAGACGCGCTTGTCGGTAGGAGCCTTGAGTGCGCCCTCGATGTCGTCAATCTGCAGCACCTTGTTCTCTACGAAGCCGTGCATGCCCTGACCTATCATGCGGAGACCCTTCTGGATGGCTTCCTCAAAGTTGCGTCCGATTGCCATCACCTCACCGACACTCTTCATGGACGAGCCCAACTCCTTGTCTACGCCCCGGAACTTGGAGAGGTCCCAACGTGGTATCTTACATACTACATAGTCGAGGGCAGGCTCAAAGAAAGCTGACGTTGTCTTTGTCACGGAGTTCTTCAGTTCGAAAAGACCATAGCCCATACCCAACTTTGCAGCTACGAAAGCGAGAGGATAGCCGGTTGCCTTTGAGGCGAGGGCAGAAGAGCGCGACAGACGGGCATTCACCTCAATGACACGGTAGTCCTCTGACTGTGGGTCGAAGGCGTACTGTACATTACACTCGCCGACGATGCCGATGTGGCGGATAATCTTGATGGCGAGGGCACGGAGCTTGTGGTACTCAGAGTTTGTAAGGGTCTGCGAAGGAGCAATAACGATAGACTCGCCGGTATGGATGCCAAGCGGGTCGAAGTTCTCCATGTTACATACGGTAATGCAGTTGTCGTAACGGTCGCGCACCACCTCGTACTCTATCTCCTTCCATCCCTTTAGAGACTTCTCTACGAGCACCTGTGGTGAGAAGGAGAAGGCCTTCTCGGCGAGCTTGTTGAGTTCTTCCTCGTTGTCGCAGAATCCAGAGCCGAGACCGCCCAGTGCGTAAGCAGCACGAATGATGACGGGGTAGCCCAGCTCGGCAGCAGCCTTTCGTGCCTCCTCGATGTTCTCACAAGCCTGCGACTTGATGGTCTTTACATCTATCTCGTCGAGCTTCTTGACGAAGAGCTCGCGGTCCTCAGTATCCATGATAGCCTGTACGGGGGTGCCGAGCACGCGTAGGTCGTACTTCTCGAGCACACCGCTCTGGTATAGTTCCACACCGCAGTTGAGGGCAGTCTGACCACCGAAGGCAAGGAGGATGCCGTCTGGCTTCTCTACCTGAATGACGCGCTCTACGAAGTATGGCTGCACGGGGAGGAAGTACACCTTGTCGGCAACGCCATCAGAGGTTTGTACCGTGGCGATGTTAGGATTAATCAATACGGTCTCCACGCCCTCTTCGCGCAGGGCCTTGAGGGCTTGCGAACCGGAATAGTCGAACTCGCCGGCCTCGCCAATCTTAAGTGCGCCGGAACCAAGGAGGAGAACTTTCTTTATATTTTCGTCTTTCATTTTGTATTTTCGATGATGTGGCGTTAATGTGTAATTAGAGTTGCTCTACGAACTTGTCAAACATGAACTCGGTGTCTACCGGACCAGAGCATGCTTCCGGGTGGAACTGGCTTGAGAACCAAGGCTTAGTCTTATGGCGGATGCCCTCGTTGGAGCCGTCGTTCATATTGACGAAGAGCTCCTCCCAGTCTGCTCCGAGCGTCTTTGCGTCAACGGCGTATCCGTGGTTTTGCGAGGTGACGAAACACTTCTCGGTACCCACCATGCGTACAGGCTGGTTGTGTGAGCGGTGACCGTACTTCAGTTTGTAAATGGAAGCGCCGGCAGCCTTCGAAAGCAGCTGGTTGCCCATGCAGATGCCGCAAATAGGCTTGTCGCTCTTTGCCATCTGCTTCTGGATAATCTTCACGGCCTCCTCGCACATATCGGGGTCGCCAGGACCGTTGGCAAGGAAGAGTCCGTCGAACTCCATGGCAGTGTAGTCGTAGTTCCATGGCACACGAATTACTTCACAACCGCGTTTGATGAGACAACGTATGATGTTAGCCTTTACACCACAATCTACAAGAACTACCTTCTTCTGTGCGCCCTCGTTATAGCGGATAATCTCCTTGCACGACACCTGTGCCACGAAGTTTACACCCTCGTAGTTAGCCTCGGGAACGTTATCCGGTTCATCATCGAAGATTATCTTGCCTATCATCACGCCATGCTCGCGAAGGACCTTTGTGAGCTCACGGGTATCGATGCCGGTAATACCTGGCACCTGCTCACGCTTGAGCCAGTCGGCAAGGCTCTCCTTGGCGTTCCAATGGCTGTACTTGGTGCTGTAGTCGGAGACGATGATGGCAGATGCATATATCTTGTCGCTTTCCATGAATGTCGGCAGACCGTTCTCCTCAAAAGAGAACGCAGGTACACCATAGTTGCCCACCAAAGGATAAGTGAGCACCATCAGCTGACCAGCATAGGAGGGGTCTGTAAGACTCTCCGGATAGCCCATCATAGCGGTATTGAACACGACCTCGCCGGCTACGGGTTTGTCATATCCAAACGACTTACCATGGAATTGTGTTCCATCTTGCAAAACTAACGTAACGTTTTTCATTTCTTTCTATGTAGTATATATGGATTTCTATTATAGTGCTTATCGTAGTATGAAGCGTCTCTGTTACTTCTCGTACTTGTCATAGTAGTTAACGAAGGCCTGAAGGCAAAGCTTGGTGCCACCGGGGGTTGGATACTTACCTGTGAAGTACCAGTCGCCCTTGTGGTTCGGGATAGCCTCGTGGAGCCCCTCGATACTTTGGAAGACGAGTTCTACGGGAGTTTCCATGCCGTCAGGGCGAAGCATCTCAACTATTTTGTTGTTTATCTCCTCGGTTGTAAACGGCTCGTAGATGCCGCGCACGGGATTCTGCATCTCCGTCTTAGGCTTAGTCAACTCCTCCTGACAAGCGTCGTAAACAGTCTTAATGACATTCTCCTTACCTCGCTCCTTAAGCAACGCTATTGTGGCGCGGAAGACGCAGAACTCCTCCAGGCGTGCCATATCAATACCGTAGTAGTCAGGGTAGCGTATCTGAGGCGCTGAGCTGACGATAACAATCTTCTTCGGATGCAGGCGGTCAAGTATCTTTAGGATGCTCTCCCTAAGGGTAGTGCCGCGCACTATGGAGTCGTCGATGATGACCAGATTATCCACATAAGGCTCGATGGCGTTGTACGTGATGTCGTAAACGTGTGAGGCAAGGTCGTTTCTCGTGGCGCCTTCCGAAATGAAAGTGCGCAACTTTATATCCTTCCATGCTATCTTCTCCGAGCGGACGTATTCGTCAAGGATACCGATGAGCTCCTCACGGGACGGCTTGTGGTCAAGCGACATTATTTGGTCTACCTTCTGGTAGTTGATGTAGTTCTTGAAACCAGTCAGCATGCCATAGTACGCCACCTCAGCAGTGTTCGGGATATAGGAGAACACGGTGTGGTGAGGGTCGTTGTCGACGGCCTTGAGTATCTGTGGGGTAAGCTGCTCTCCTAGCTTCTTGCGCTCGTTGTAGATGTCGGCATCAGAGCCGCGACTGAAGTATATGCGCTCGAAAGAGCACTTGCTATCGCCTCGCTGCTCTATTATCTGCTTGCGGTACACCTCGCCATTTCTTCTTACAAAGATAGCCTCACCCGGCTGGAGCTCCACTATCTGCTCCTTGTCGAGGTCGAACGTGGTCTGCAGCACGGGGCGCTCGCTTGCCAGGGTCATTATCTCGTCGTCAACGTAGAAGAACGCCGGACGGATGCCCCATGGGTCGCGCATGGCAAACATCTCGCCGCTGCCCGTAACACCGCATACTACGTATCCGCCGTCAAACTCCTGCATGGAGGTACTCAACACGTTGCTCGTATCCACGTGCTCGTCGATGTACTTCGTAATGTCCATGCCTTCCAGCCCCATTGCCTGGGCTATGATAAAGTTGCGCTCTACCTCACGGTCGAGTCGATGCCCCATCAGTTCGAGCATGATGTAGGTGTCGCTGTAAATACGTGGATACTGCCCCTGCTTGGTAATCTTCGTAAAGATCTCGTCGACATTGGTCATATTGAAGTTACCACAAAGACACAAGTTCTTCGCCTTCCAGTTGTTTCGGCGAAGGAAAGGATGAACGTACGAGATTCCGCTCTTTCCCGTTGTACTGTAGCGGAGGTGCCCCATATAGAGTTCTCCGGCGAAGGGCAACTTCTCCTTTGCGTACTGGACATCCGACAGCTGCTCCGGCGTAAGGTCCTTAAACTTCTTCTGCACGGTTTGGAATATCTCCTGTATAGCTCCGGAGCCCTCGGCTCTTTCACGGAACATATACTCGTTACCGGGTTCCACCTGCAGTTTTACGGCTGCCATACCAGCACCTTCCTGACCGCGGTTGTGCTGTTTCTCCATCATCAGATAGAGTTTATTGAGGCCGTACATCCAAGTACCGTACTTTTCCTGATAGTACTCAAGTGGTTTCAGCAGGCGTATCATTGCAACGCCGCATTCGTGCTTTAGAGGTTCCATTTAATCTGGCGATATTTTTTGTGTTTTCTTAAAAAATATATTTGCTCGTTTATCCTTACTTACATTTATACCTACTCCACCGTAACAGACTTTGCGAGGTTTCGTGGCTGGTCGACGTTCAACCCCTTCGCCACGGCTACGTGGTATGAGAGCAACTGGAGCGGAATGACTGAGAGCAGCGGCACCAGGCATGCCAACGTCTGAGGAACCTCGATGACCTCTTGCGCCATCTTGCGTACCTCCTCGTCACCCTCGGTAACGACGGCTATCACGTTGCCCTGACGTGAGATGACCTCCTGCATGTTGGAGATAATCTTCTGGTATAGCTTGTGGTGCGTAGCGATGAATACCACCGGCATCTCTGCATCGACCAGAGCGATAGGACCGTGCTTCATTTCAGCCGCAGGGTAACCCTCTGCGTGTATGTAACTTATCTCTTTTAGCTTAAGTGCTCCTTCAAGAGCAACCGGATAGTTCCAACCGCGTCCGAGGTAAAGGAAGTTATGTGCGAACGTGAAAGTCTTGGCTACGCGTTCTATCTTTTCGTTCTGCTCGAGGATCTTCTCGATCTTTCCTGGAATAGCAAGCAGTTCCTTGATGGTCTCCTCGTACTCATCCTGCTCAACTGTACCTTTCGCCATGCCAAGTGCGAGAGCTATCATGGTGAGCACCGTCACCTGACCGGTAAACGCTTTTGTAGAAGCTACGCCAATCTCAGGACCGACATGAATGTATGTACCCGTATCGGACTCACGGGCGATAGAAGAACCTACGCCGTTTACAATGCCGAAAATCATCGCACCGCGCTCCTTTGCCAACTGGATGGCGGCAAGAGTATCTGCCGTTTCACCCGATTGTGATATAGGCATCACCACATCGCCTGGTTCGATGACGGGGTCGGAATAGCGGAACTCACTCGCATAAGCCACCTCTACGGGCACGCGACAGAAATGCTCTATCAGTTGCTTACCTATCAGACCAGCGTGCCACGACGTGCCACAGCTGACAATCACAAAGCGTCTCGCCTGAAGGAGCTGACGGCGGTTGTTGGTTACGGCAGAAAGGATGACCTGCGGGTCGTGAGAATACGGAGACTCAACGATACGACCTCTCATGCAATCCTTCAGCACGTTAGGCTGGTCAAAAATCTCCTTTAACATAAAGTGCGGGAAACCGTCGTGGTCAAGCATTGAAAGGTCCACGTTGACCTCCTTGACCTCTGCTGATGTCGCCTCACCACTCAGATTGAACACCTGCAGTTCCTTGCCCACCTCGAGTATGGCCATCTCTTCGTCCTTGAGATAAACAATCTGCTTGGTGTATTCGGCTATTGGCGATGCGTCCGAGGCAAGGAAGAACTCCTTGTTGCCCTCTACCACGCCAACGGCGAGGGGCGACGACTTACGGGCTGCAACCAAACGTTCGGGATGGTGCTTGTCTATAACAGCAATAGCATAAGCGCCGAACACTTGGTTCAAGGCTCCGCGAACGGCGGTAGGAAGGTCTACATCGTTGCTTACCATCACGTACTCTATCAGCTGAACCAAAACCTCGGTATCCGTCTCGCTGCGGAACACATACCCGCGCTCCTTCAGCTGTTCACGAAGGGTAGCATAATTCTCAATGATTCCATTATGCACCAAAGCAATATTGCCAGACTGGCTCAAATGAGGGTGTGCGTTTGCTTCGCTTGGTACGCCGTGTGTTGCCCAACGGGTGTGGGCGATGCCGAGGCAGCCCGACACGTCGCTTTTTTGTGCCAGATTCTCTAGGTTTGACACCTTGCCCTTGGCACGGTAAATATTCAATGCGCCATCGGCAGACGAAATCAAAGCGCAACCAGCAGAATCATATCCTCGATATTCTAAACGATGAAGTCCCTTCATCAGAATCGGGTAAGCCTCACGATTGCCTATATATCCTACAATTCCACACATATATTGTCAGTTCTTATCCTTAATGCTTTTAAATTCTCCAAAAAAGGAGTAAACATAAAGTATAAACCACCAGTTGGCAAGTTCATTCTTCATATTGACTCCTTTTAGTTCATTAAATTATCTCGTTATACTGAGTATCAACGTTGCTACAGACATTGCCAAACTGGATATTGGAGTCCAGAACGTATTTGCTGTAACGTCAGCAGAACGTCCCTTCGCCTTGTGCGGCTCAATATAAATTACATCGTTCTGCTGCAAATAATAATACTCCGAATTGAATATTCGTGCATCGTTCATATTCAACCTCGCTACCATTTTCTCACCCTCCATATTCTCACGGATGAGAAGTATATTGGCACGTTTACCATACACGGTCATATCGCCGCTCTGTGCAAGTGCCTCGATAATAGTAAGGCGTTCATTGGGAACCGTAATGGTCTGAGGGCTTCCTACCTCGCCGATTACAGTCACTTTGAAGCTGGATAACGTTACCTTGACAACTGGTGTCTCCGACTCGGCAAAGTAAGGTTTTACCTTCTCAGTTATCAAAGCTTCTGTCTCTGGACGAGTCAAGCCTTTCACCTTCACTTTGCCGATAACGGGAAAATTGATTTCGCCATTTGCATCAACCAGATAGGTGTACCTCAAGTTGTCCACAGACGTACTGCTGGAAGAATTGCCCGAGCTGATGGACATATTGAAGGGGGCAGAAGCTGTCGGATCAATGCACGAAACTATGATTGTCAGCTGGTCGTTCTGCTTAATGCGTACCTCAGGAACCTTTGGACTATTCTGAATATCAACACTATCCATATTTTGAAAATACGTCATCTGCTTCGTCAAGGTGCAACCGCTGAAAGAGAATACAGCAATTAATGCAAGAAGAAAAAGGGTGAGTTGCTTTTTCATGTCTGTCGTTGTCGTTCGTAAAATGTATTTTAAATTTCGTGCAAAATTAATGCTTTTTTTTCTTACAAGCAAAAAAAACTTTCCTTTTTAGAGTGCAGAAAGAAAAAAAGCTGTAACTTTGCACTTAGGGACGTACTGGTTCGATTGGGATACTCATCAATTACAGGAAAACCGAGGGACGCTTCCTCTTGCTAATGGCGGGCCACAATAAGAGTCGTAGACCGGTGGATTACAAAGGCAGGGAGCACCTTAACTATCATTACTCGGAGTTTTCATCACATCATCAGTACGCCCTTTTTTTTGCACTTTACTCCAACCCAATATATACAATTCACCGACACTTCTAATGCAGAAATGTCGGTGAATTGTCATTTTAATCGAAGAATCCTGGTTGTGTGTACTTGATGCCCAGTTCCTTGTCTACGGCGCAGATGATTCCCTGCACCTGTGCCAGGCCGAACATGCGTCCCATGAATGAGTAGCCAGCGTTATAGCCCTTGTCTGCATCGTCGAACATGGTCATGCCGTGGTCTACACGCATTGGAAGTTTCTGGGTCGTCACCTTGCGGGTCTTCATGCGCTCCTGCTCTTCCTTCTCAAAGATATGGGCGAGTGCCACGAGGTCGGCACGACCGCCCAGATGGCTTGCCTCAGTGAAGTCACCATTGGGGAAGATGTAGCACGAGCGGAGGTGTACGAAGTGGGTGCGGCTATGGAACTGCTCAGCCAAAGCCGTGATGTCGTTATGGCCGCCTGCCGAGAGGCTTCCGGCACAGAAGGTAAGACCGTTGTGGATATTCGGCACAGCATCGAGGAACCATTGGATATCCTCCTTGCAATTTACAATACGCGGCAGACCAAGGATAGGGAACGGCGGGTCGTCAGGATGCACGCACATGTCGATGTCATACTCCTCACATATTGGCATGATGGCTTCGAGCCATGTCTTCATATTGTCGCGCAGCTGCTCCTTTGTGACCCCCTCGTAAAGCTTCAGGAGGTCACGGAAGAGTTCGACGGGTTTGTCGTCGCCCTCCTTGAAGTTGCCGCTGACGAATCCCTGTGTCTTGATGACAATGGTCTCCACAAGGTCGTGGTCGTACTGCGCATCAGCCTTGGCGTGTATAGCCTCAACCTCTGCCATGAGGTCGCGACCGTTGAGAGCCTTAGAGGCGTTGGTTCCGTTGCCTTTTACGATGCTCTCCCACTCTTCCTTTGCGCCTGGACGCTGCAGGATATAGATGTCGAAGTAGGCGAATTCTGCCCAGTTGAAGTAGAGGTTTGTGGTGCCGTTGGGGTTGTCGTGGTTAAGGTCGGTACGTGCCCAGTCGAGGACGGGCATGAAGTTGTAGCATACGCAATGTATGCCCTCCTTGCCGAGGTTAGCCAAAGACTCCTTATAGACTTCTATCTGCTGCTCGCGGTCGAGACCGCCGTACTTTATCGTTTCGGTCACGGGGAGGGACTCCACGACGGACCATCTCATGCCATAGGACTCGATGTATTCCTTCAAGTCGCGTATCTTCTCGCGTGTCCACACCTCACCGAGTGGCACGTCGTGCAGGGCTGTGACGATACCCTCCACTCCTATTTGTTTCAGCATGGCAAGGGTTATCTTGTCGTTCTTGCCAAACCATCTCCATGTTCTTTCCATTTCGTTGTATTATTTTGTGGGTCGGGATTTACATTGCGAATGTGTTGAAGCCACCGTCAACGACGGCTACGGTACCAGTGACGAAGTTGGCTGCATCGGACATGAGGTAATGGATGGTGCCGCAAAGTTCCTCTGGCTTGCCCATACGTCCGAATGGTGTCTGGCGTATAACGTCCTGTCCTCGCTGGGTGTAGGTACCGTCAGGATTGGTGAGAAGAGCACGGTTCTGCTCGGTGATGAAGAAGCCCGGAGCTATTGCGTTGACGCGTATTCCTTCGCCGAACTTCATGGCGCACTCGTGTGCCATGTATGCGGTGAAGTTGGAGATGCCCGCCTTTGCTGCTGCATATCCGCAGACGCGTGTCATTGGACGGAAGGCAGCCATGGAAGAGAAGTTGATGATGCTTCCCTTTCCCTGCTTTACCATCGGCTTGAGGAATATCTGTGTTGGGATGACGGTGCCGGTAAGGTTAAGGTTGAGGACGGTTTGGAAGGCGTCGGCGCTAAGGTCGAAGAAGTTCTGGTCGGGAGTGATGGTTGCGCCCTTCATGTTGCCGCCTGCAGCATTAAGCAGGGTGTCCACACGTCCGTATTTCTCCACGATGTAGTCGCAACACTTCTGCACCATCTCCTGGTCCATGACGTCCATCTTGACGAACTCGCAGGAGCCGCCCTCGGCCGTGATGTCGGCGACGATCTGCGCGCCTACGTCTTCCTTACGTCCGCTGATGACAACCTTGGCACCTTCGAGGGCCAGATATTTTGCTATTGAACGTCCGAGCACTCCTGTGCCGCCTGTGATGACTACGACGTAGTCCTTGATGTTGAATAAACTTGCCATTGTTTTTTCGTTTGTTTAGATTTGTATATGGTCTATTGTTCTTGTTTTCCCTACAGGCTTTCGGGAGTCCCGTTCAGCCTTCGATTTCGGAGAGTTCGAGCCATCGCATCTCCTTTTCATCGAGCGTGTCGTTTATGGTGGGTAGCAGTTTGGAGAGCTCCGTGATGCGGTCGACGGAGGCTGAGCCACTACTTAATTCGGCTTCTATATCCGCCTTCTGCTGAGTGAGTTGCTGGACTTCTTTCTCCAGTTGCTCGAACTCGCGTTTTTCCTTGTAGCTCATGCGTCGGCGTGTGTCGTTGCGATAGGCAGCGGCCGTGCTAGTGCGTGGTTGGCTGGCATCGCTGGCGGGCGTGGTCTTGGCGGCGGACTTTGCCTCTGCCTGGCTTTGCAGTCTGGACCACTCTCGGTACTGGGTGTAGTTGCCGGGAAAATCCTTTATCTTGCCTTCCCCTTCGAAGACCAGCAGGTGATCCACCACCTTGTCCATGAAGTAACGATCGTGACTTACGACGATGACGCATCCGGGGAAGTCCTGGAGGTACTGCTCCAGTATCTGGAGGGTCTTGATGTCGAGGTCGTTCGTCGGCTCGTCGAGGACGAGGAAGTTGGGGTTCTTCATCAAGACGGTGCAGAGGTATAGCTTGCGTTTCTCGCCTCCGGAGAGCTTATAGACGTAGTTGTGTTGCTGCTCGGGAGTGAAGAGGAAGAGCTGAAGGAATTGCGATGCGCTGAAGTGCTTACCTCCTCCGAGGTCGATATACTCGGCGATATCCTTGACCACGTCAATGACCTTCTGCTGCTCATCAAACTGCAGGCCGTCCTGCGAGAAGTAACCGAACTTGACGGTCTCTCCGATGTCGAACTTTCCACTGTCAGGCTCTACGAGTCCCAAAAGCATCTTGATAAACGTCGACTTACCTGCGCCGTTGCTACCTACGATTCCCATCTTCTCGTAGCGGGCAAAGGTGTAGTAGAAGTTGTCGAGTATCACCCTTTGCGGGAAGCGTTTCGAGACGTACTGGCATTCGAATATCTTGCTGCCGATGTATACGTTGTTGGACTTTAGTCTCACCTGCCTTTCTTCCAGCCGTTGCTTTGCCACCTTCTCGAGTTCGTAGAACGCTTCCTCTCGGTATCTTGCCTTGTGTCCTCTCGCCTGCGGTTGGCGCCGCATCCATTCCAGTTCCCTACGGTACAGGTTATTGGCGTGTTGGATGTTGGCAAGGGTAGCGTCTATGCGCTCCTGGCGTTTCTCCAGATAGTACGAGTACGAGCCTTTGTAGGAGTACATGGTGCGGTTGTCGAGTTCGAGTATGACGGAGCATACCTTGTCTAGGAAGAAGCGGTCGTGGGTCACCATGAGTAGGCTCTTGTTGCCCCGGCTCAAGAATCCCTCCAGCCACTCTACCATTTCGAGGTCAAGATGGTTTGTGGGCTCGTCAAGGATGTAGAGGTCGGCTCCCGAAATGAGCACCTGCGCCAGGGCTATCCTCTTGCGTTGCCCGCCGGAGAGTTGTGCGACGGGCTGCGCGAGGTCTTGTATCTTGAGCTGCGTGAGTATCTGGCGCGCCTTTATCTGCTGTTCCTCGCTGGTCTCCAGGCCGTGGAAGCATGCTTCGAGGACTGTGGCTCCCGCGGGGAAGACGGGCTCTTGGCGGAGGTAGCCCACGCGTATGCCGTTGCGGTAGACAATCTGTCCGCCGTCGGCGCTCTCGTCGCCTGTGAGCATTGAGAGGAGTGTCGACTTTCCCGTGCCGTTCTGCGCTATGAGTCCTACGCGTTGTCCTTCTGCCACGGAGAAGGAGATGTTGTCGAAAAGTATTCTTTCGCCGAATCTTTTACTTACGTTCTGAACGTCGAGTAGTGGTGCTGGCATGTTGTGCAATTTCTTTGCAAAGTTAGTGTAAAAAGGGTGTTGCGACCAAACGGTATTGTACGAATGACACAAAAAGTCATGTTTTTGTACAATTTTTATATCACACGGTTTTTATTATGGTGTCGATGTAGTCGAGGAGCTCGTCTTTTCCCGTGCGTTTCTCTGAGCTGGTGATGAAGTGCGGTGGCAGTTCCTCCCATTGTTCGGTGAGTTGATTGAGGTATTTTGTGACGTTTTGCTTTGCTTTGGAGGGGGTCAGCTTATCTGCCTTTGTGAAGACGATGGAGAAGGGGACTCCGTTCTCGCCCAACCACTCCATGAACTCGAGGTCTATCTTCTGTGGGTCGTGTCTCACGTCGATGAGCAGGAAGACGTTGACCAGTTGTTCGCGGTTAAGGATATAACTTGAAATCATCCTGGTTATATCGTCCTGCACCTTCTTTGAGCGTTTGGCAAAGCCGTAGCCCGGTAGGTCTACGATGTACCATTGGTCGTTGACGAGGAAGTGGTTTATGAGCAACGTCTTTCCGGGCGTGGCACTGGTCTTTGCCAACGCCCTCTTGCCCGTAAGCATGTTGATGAGACTCGACTTTCCTACGTTGCTTCGCCCGATGAAGGCAAACTCCAACTTGTCGTCCTTAGGGCACTGGGACAATTTTGCCGAGCTTATGGTGAATTCCGCTTTCTTTATATCCATATAGAAGGATTTTTATTTTCGTTTAGTAATGTGTAAAACGACTTTATCTGGATTATTTATTGCTAAAGAGTTGGATGTACTCGTCCGCCTTCGCGTACCCCAGCTCACGTGCCTTCTCGAGTTCGGCAAGGCCTTCGTTGTTGCGTTTTGCATAGCAGAGTGCCAGACCGAGGAGTCCGTGTCCCTCGGCGTATTGTGGGTATTTCCCGACGACATACTGTCCTACGTTGACGGCATCGGCGGCCCGATTCATCCTGATGAGTAGAAGTAGCTTCTCTGCCTGATAGATTACTGCATCTGGATTTACCGCCGTTGCGCTGTCCAAGGGCACAAGGAGTTCGGCACGCTTTGCCTTCAAGTTCTTCATGCATTGGTAGATGTAATAGTACACGTCTGCATCGCGCAGGGCCTGTTCGTTGTTTGCCGTTTCGAACTCGTCTTTAGCCTCTTTGAACTTCTTTTGTGAGTAGAGCACCTTGCCCTTGTGCACATGGTAGAGAGGCAGGTTCTTTATGTTCAAAGCCGCATTGACCTCGTCCAGTGCTTTGTCGAAAGTCCACGGTATGCTGACGCTGTCCGCTTTGTCTATCAACGTGTTGTATATAGTCCTTGAATAGGCAAAGTGTATGTTGTCCTTGTCCGCCGCCTTTTGCAGGGCAGTCTGTATGACTTCGTCTGCCTCGTTGTATTTTGCGTTCATGGCTCTCCACTCGCACTTTGTGATGTATCCGTCGCTTTTGTCGGGAAAATGTTCGATAAAGTCCTCTATCGTCCCCTCGTAGTGCTTTGTCGTCCTTCGTGCCGACATGAGTAGTGCCACAACGGCCTGGTTGTAGTCCGACGGCAGTGCGATGCGTAGTCCTGTGTACCTCAGCACGTTGTCGTTAGCAGAGAATGCCGTCGGTGTAAGTGTCATGGCGTATTTTGCCGATGCGGCATAGAAGTCGGTGCGCAGCGTGCTGGTGCTCACGAGTCCCATTAGCTTGCCCTGGGCGTTGAGTACTGGGTAGCCGGCCATACTCTCGGTGATGTCTGCCGTTTCCTGTTCGAAGATATAGTAAGGCAGTCCAGAAGAGAACGTCTCAATCCTCTTTGGCGACACTTTCTTTATCATGGGCGACTTCAAGTCGTAGCCCACAACCCATGCGTCGCTTCCTACGGTCTGCTGCGTCTCTTCCGTGCCGACGGCGTCGAAGGATGTTTTCTTGGCAGACTCCTCGGAGCCTGCCAAATGCACCTTTGCCACGTTATACATCTCGCTTGCGCCGTAGATGTATTCCACGTCGTACTTTTTGCCGCGTCCGTCGATGGCAACGGCGTATGCAGCATCCACGTACGGAGTCCATGCTGTCAGGGCCGTACCATTCTCGTCCACGACGATGCCATAACCCGTGTGCACCAACTTGCCGTCCGCCTGGAACGCGCTTATCTTCACTACGCTTTTAGCCGCCTTCTTGACGGCGCCCGACTGTGCCATTGCCGGCATACATATGCTGAGTGCCAGCAATGTGGCTGCAAATATATTTTTCTTCATTTTCTTTTAGCTTATAGTCTGTTTTATACGTTCAACAACGTGCGTGCGTTGTTCATGGCGGCTTCCGATATTTCTTCTCCGCTCATCATTTGTGCTATCTCCGTGACGCGTTCCTCGGGAGAGAGTTTTCTCATCAGCGAGACGGTTCCTTTCTCCGTGTCGTGCTTCTCTACCTTATAATGCACGCTACCCTTTGCCGCTATCTGTGGGAGGTGTGTGATGCTTATCACCTGTCTTTCCATTTGTCCCATCTCGTACATTATGTCTGCCATCTTCTCCGCCACCTTACCGCTTACGCCGGTGTCAATTTCGTCGAATATGATGGTTGGCAGCTTCACGGCCCCGCTAATCATCGCTTTCAGGGACAGCATCAGTCGGGCAATCTCACCACCGGATGCCACTTCCGCAACGGGTCTGGGAGTCATTCCTTTATTTGCCGAGAAGAGCATGGCGAGTCTGTCCTGACCGTCCTTTCCCGGAGTGCCAGTCGTCAGGCGTATGGAGAACGTCACATTTGGCATTCCGAGCGAGGCGAGACGGCGCTTCACATCTTCTTCCACCATTCTAGATGCCTCCTGTCGGGTTTTCGTTAAGGTATCAGCAGCCGTCTTTACCTTTTCAAGTGCGTCTTCCACGGCTTTCTCCTTTTCCGATATCGCCATGTCGCTATTGTCTATATTGTCTATGGCAGTCTGCAACCTGTTGCGTTCTGCTATCAGTTGTTCTATAGTGCTTGCCTTATGCTTCTTCTCCAACGTATAAATCATGTTGAGTCGTGAGTTGATATAGTCAAGTCTCTCCGGGTCGTAGTCTACATTCTCCGCCTCATTTGCTATTTCCTGTGCCACGTCCTTTAGTTCTATCGTCAACGACTCCACACGTTCTTCCAATGGTTCGAACTTAGGTGTCATGCTTGCGGCATTCTTGATGTTGGCATATACGGCATTCAAGTTGTCAAGCACGCCCCCGTCTGCACTTAGAGTATTGTTTGCGTAAAACAACGCATCTTTTATTTCTTCGGAGTGTGATGCCTCTTGTTGTTCTTGTTCGAGAGTTTCCTGTTCACCCTCCTGCAGTCCGGCGGCACACAATTCGTCCAACTGAAAGCGCATGAAGTCTTCGTTCAGTCTGTTTGCCTCCACCTGCCGTCGTAGCGTCTGAAGTTCTTCGTCTGCTATCTTGTACGCATTATAAGCAGACGCATAGACGTTTCTCTCATTTTCGTTTTGTGCTATTATATCCACTACGCTGAGTTGGAAATTCTCCTTTTGCAGCAGGAGGTTCTGGTGTTGCGAATGGACGTCGATGAGCATCTCTCCAAGCTCTTTCATCTGCGCCAGAGTCACGGGGGTGTCATTGATGAATCCCCTACTCTTTCCAGCCGGCGACACCTCGCGGCGTATTATGCAGTCGGTGGGCACGTCGATGTCCAGTTCCTGCCTGTCGAACCACTCCTGCATATTGTATCTGGAGATGTCGAAGTGTGCTTCAATGGCACACTTTTGCCCAGCGTTCTTAATGGCCTTGGTGTCAGCTCTTTGTCCGAGCAACATGCCTATAGCTCCAAGGATGATGCTCTTTCCCGCGCCCGTTTCTCCCGTAATGACGGAGAAGCCTTTTTGCAGGTCAATGTCGAGCAAATCGATAAGTGCGTAGTTCTTTATGTATAGCTGCTTCAGCATCGTATTGTCTTACGGTTGGTTAGTATTATTGCTTTATCTTGTCCCAGGTATTGCTTTGCGAGGGATTGATGTTGAACAATGTCGTGTAGACGGTTTCTTTCTCCTTCGCCGTTCCCTTGCCTTTATAAATGTTGGCGAGTTCGTCTTTTTTGTAGTCCGTCCATATTTGTGGCAGCATGCTGGAAGGTCTGTCCTTGTGGGCTTTTTGCAACCTTTGTTCTATCGTCTCCGATATGGCCTTACGTCCACGTTCGGGACTGTTCTCCATTTCGTCCAATCCCAGACGGTAGTAGTCGTACTGTAGTTGTCGGAATGGTTCGAACGCTCCTTCCATGTAGTCGTTGATAATGGCGAAGCGGTTCTTGGAGTCGGAGAACGCCTCCCATCCTGCAGCGCCTGAGATGTTCTGTGCGTTGTTCGTCAGATTCATGCAACGTTGCAATACGTCCGTTCCTCCCATTGGCGAGAAGGTGTCCAGGTCCATTCCGATGATGAGGTAGGCGTAGTAGGCGAATAGAGCCGTCAACTGGTTGTCGATGATGTCTTCGTTGTACTCTATCTTGTCGTACGCCGTGTAGGTGAATGAGAAGTTGTTGTCCTGCATTTGGAAAATTGTCGACGTGTACGCCGAGTTGTACACGGGGCGGTTTGCCTGGATCATGCAGGTGCAAGTCCATTTGCCCTGCTCTGCATCGTATTGCTTTACCGTCACGTAGAAGCTGCAGCCTATCCTCTCCTCTTCCTTAAATTGCAATGCAGTCCATTGCTGCGAGTAGAGCCACTCGTTGAGGCTCGTCTGCAACTGTTCGAATGGCGTTGTCTCCGTCCTTTGAATTTGTTGATAGTTTATGGTTACCTTAGCATTTAATTCTTGTGCCCGGCTACAAACAACTATTGCCCACGACAGAAATGCCACGAGCAATAATCTATTCATATTTAATCTATTATTCAAAATGACTATACCAGATTCTACGCATTCTATAGTTACATCCGTACATTCTATATCAAACCTCTTGGCTTTCTACATTAGAACAAGCTACCTCCGCATGCTCTCATTTTGATGCGCGTCAACACCTGCTTTGTGTTAAGGGAGAAGTCGCTCGTCAGCATCCAGTTGTAGTATCCAGGGTCACGACGTAGAACGTCCATTACATCCCATCCCTTGTACTTACCGAAGTTGAATACTTCATGCATGCGCTCTTTTCCGTCGTCATCGAGAAGGGGCGAGCCGTCCGGTCCTTTCATCGGTTCCCATATCATCCTTCCGGCGAAGTCGACGTTCTTGCGCTGCACACAGAAATCGTGCAATGCCTGTATGTCGTTCTCCAACTGGCGTTCGGGTTCCTCCTGCTTTCCTGGGGCATACATGTCCAGTTCTCCCATGAGTACCTTATATGTTGCTTCCACATCCTCGCTTGCGAGGTGCGCTTGGAAGTCCTCCTCCATTTTTCTGCCACAATAGAATTTGTATGCGGCGGCGAGGTTGCGTTTTTCCATCTGTTTGAAGATGGTGCACGCATCTATTAGTCTTGCCTTCGACAGGTCGAAGTCTATGCCAGCGCGAAGAAATTCCTCCATGAGCATGGGGATGTCGAATCCGTTTGAGTTATATCCTGCGAAGTCGCACCCTTCAAATTCCGCTGCCAACTCTTCCGCCAATTGTTTGAACGTCTTGGCATCCTTCACCATTTCGTCCGTGATGTGTGTCAGTTCCTGCACCTCCTTTGGGATGGCCCGCTCTGGGTTTACAAAGATGTTAGCCCGCTTTTCTTCGCCGTCTGGCATCACTTTTATGTATCCGACTTGTATGATGCGGTCTTTTGCTATGTCGAGTCCCGTCGTTTCCAGGTCAAACACGACGAGTGGTTTTTGTAAGTTCAATTTCATAAGTAGGTATTCATTAATTATACAACATCATAGGCATTATCAGCATCAGCACATCCTGACCTTCGGGCTGTTCGGCCGGCATTATCACTCCGGAGCGGCTAGGGTCTGCCAACTTTATTACGATATTTTCGCTATCGATGTTGTTGAGCACATCCATCAGTGCTGCTCCCTGTAGTCCTATGCTCATCGGCACTCCGAAGTAGTCTCCCATGACGTCCTCTTGTGCGCTTCTTCCGAAGTCTATGTCCTCTGCGCTCAGCTCCAGGTTTCCCTGCGACATACGTAGTTTTATCAGCAACGTATTCTCGCTTGCAAAGGGTAGTACTCGTCTCAGAGCTCCGAGCACCGCCTTCCTGTCTATCGTCAGGGTATTAGGATTGTTTTGCGGTATGATAGTCTGATACTTCGGATAGCGTCCTTCTATCAGTCGGCATACAATCCGTCCGTCTATAAATTCGAAATCAGCCTGCGAGTCCGTGAATGTCATACTGAGCGTATTTTCGTCGTCTGCAGCAATGGCGCTACGCAGAAGCGATGCTGGTTTCTTGGGTAGAATAAAGGCAGCGGGTTTGTCTGTTTTGCACGAGAACATTTTGGTACACGCCAGTTTGTGTCCGTCGCTTGCCACCACGTTCAGGCATTCCTCTGTAAAGTCGAAGTAAACACCGTTCATCACGATGCGCAGCTCGTCGTTACCTGTTGCAAAGACGGTACGTTGCACCACGTTAGCCAATTCTCCCGCAGGTATTTGTGCGCGGTTTGCCTCGCCTTCTATCGTCTTCATCACGGGGTAGTCATCAGCCACTATACTCATCAGTTTGTAGCTACCATTGAGGTATGTCATGTGCACGCAGTTGTCTTCGGCATTATAGTCGAACGTCAGTGGTTGTTCTGAAATTTCCTTCACGGCGGACAGTATCGTCCTGTTTGGCATGCAGAATCTTGCCTCTCCGTTGCATTCGTTCAGTTCCATT
Source organism: Alistipes putredinis (assembly GCA_963602765.1). GTDB lineage: Bacteria > Bacteroidota > Bacteroidia > Bacteroidales > Bacteroidaceae > Prevotella. Next base: position 23,153 of record CAVCKM010000161.1, read on the forward strand.
GATAGCTGCATCATGTTTGAATTGTCACTAGCCGTCACGGTCAGGCGGTTGTCTTTTATTTCAAAAAGGAAACAGTCAAGTATCGAAATTGAATTCTTTGTGTTGATTACTTTTGCCAGCAACCCGAGTCGGCTACCGAGCATAGATGATGAAAGTGTGAATCTCATTACTTATATCAGAGTATTTTATGTATATACACAGCAAAACGCTATTTCATTGCAAAAATACAAAAAACATGGTGGTTGTACAAAAAAAAAGAGAAAAAGTTTTAGGATATAAGGTATTTTTTGTAATTTCGCAACAGTAACAATAATTTTTACACATAAGACATAACAATGGAAGTACAAGGAAAAATCATTGCAGTTCTCCCCGAGCGCGGCGGTACGAGTGCTCGCGGTACAGAGTGGAAAGCCCAGGAATACGTATTGGAGACCCACGAACAGCGTCCAAAGAAGATGGCGTTTGAGGTTTTCGGTTCTGACCGCATAGCCCGTTTCAACATCGAGGTTGGCCAGGAGGTCAACGTGGCTTTCGACATTGAAGCCCGTGAATGGAACGGCCGTTGGTTCAACTCTATACGCGCCTTCGACGTACGTCTGGTAGTTGCAGGCGACCCGACAGCTATGGGTGCCGCCCCGGCAGCCATCCCTCAAGCCGCCACCAGCGCCCCTGTAATGAACAGCACCGTTTCCCCGGCAGCAGGTGCAGCCGCTCCAGCAGATGCCGCCGCTCCAGCAGGTGCCCCGACAAGCTCCCCAGTGGCAGACTTTGGTAGCGACGACAGCGGCGACCTGCCGTTCTAACGTACAATGGCTTTTAGCACGCATCGGCTAAGAGATAAAACCGACTTTAATGACCGTTAATCGACCATTAATTTTATCCATTAATAATATTTTCTGACAGAGTTTTCTCTGCAAATCCATCTCCAGACTCACTCTACAGTATCGTCCGGATGGCAATAAATATTAATGGGCAAAATTAATGGTCGATTAACGGTCATTAAAGTCCTAAAAAAAACGGTCATTAGAGTCCTAAAACTCTACAAGTCCATCTCCAGGCAATTACCGCTCAAGCACTGGTTTCAAGAATCGTCCCGTGTAGCTTTCTTCGCATTGTGCTATCGTCTCTGGCGTTCCGACGCACACCACGTTTCCGCCTTGCTTTCCTCCTTCCGGGCCGAGGTCTACGACCCAGTCGGCACATTTTATCACGTCCATGTTATGTTCTATCACGACGACGGTGTGGCCGTGTTTTACCAGTTCGTCGAAAGCCTCCATCAGTAGTTTTATGTCATGGAAATGCAGGCCCGTGGTTGGTTCGTCAAAGATGAACATCGTGGGTTCGAGACGGTCTTGCGCGATGTAGTAAGCCAACTTCACGCGCTGGTTTTCTCCGCCCGACAACGTGGCTGACGACTGTCCCAGTTTGATGTATCCCAGTCCGACCTTCTGGAGTGGAATGAGTTTGTCGACGGCAGCATCGAGGGCATTAAGGTTCACCTTATGCCAGGTACGTTTCCTCAAGTCTTTCATTTCGGCAAGTTCTTTTTCCTCCTCTTCTATTTGTTCGGAAAAGAAGTCTATTGCCTCGTTGACGGTCATGTTCAGTATGTCGTCAACATTCTTCCCTGCATACCTTACCTCCAGCACATCGTGTTTGAATCGCTTTCCGTGGCATGCTTCACACACCAAGTCAAGGTCTGCCATAAACTGCATCTCCACCGTGACGACTCCAGCGCCCTTACACTCCTCGCATCGTCCTCCGTCCGTATTGAACGAGAAGTATGCCGGCGTTATATTCATCTGCATGGCAAGCGGCTGGTTGCCCAGCAAGGCCCTTATGGCGTCATACGCTTTAAGGTACGATGCGGGATTGGATCGTGTGCTCTTTCCTATGGGGTTTTGGTCGACCATCTCCACGTGCTTTATTCTCTTCACGTCCCCTTCGAGCGAGGTGAATGCCCCTGGAGCCTGACAAGGTTCCTTTAGTCTTCGTTTTATCGCCGGGAACAACGTACCTCTTATCAACGACGACTTTCCCGATCCGCTCACGCCCGTCACCACTGTCATCACGTTAAGTGGTATGTCCACGTCCACTCCGCGCAGGTTGTTCATGTTTGCCCCTCGTAGGGTTATCTTCATATTGAACGGTCGTCGCGTTTTGGGCACTGGTATCTCTCGTTTGCCGTTGAGGTAAGCGATGGTGTATCCCCTGCCCTTCGTTGCCGTCGGGAGTCCCTCGTACATTATCTCTCCGCCGTTCATCCCTGCGTCCGGTCCCACGTCAATGAGCCAGTCGGCGGCACGTAGTATATCCTCGTCGTGCTCGACGACGATGACGGTATTGCCAAGGTCGCGAAGTTTCTTGAGTACATTAATGAGTCTATGGGTGTCACGCGAATGCATGCCTATTGACGGTTCGTCGAGGATGTACATGGCTCCCACGAGGGACGATCCGAGCGACTTCGTCAGGTTGATACGTTGGCTTTCACCTCCGGAAAGCGTATTGCTCAAGCGGTCGAGAGTCAGATAGCCCAGTCCAACGTCGAGCAGGAACTGCAGCCTGCTCTTTATCTCAACGAGCAATCGCTCTGCCACCTTTGCCTCGTGGTCTTCCAGGACAAGGGTGTCAAACCATGCCGCCAGTTCGTCCACGGGCATCTGCACGAGTTCCGTTATCGTCTTTGCGGCTATCTTGACGTAGTTTGCTTCCTTTCGCAGACGTGTGCCGTGGCAGTCGGGGCACGTTGCCTTGCCACGGTATTTTGCCATCATCACTCGGTATTGTATTTTATATTGGTTGGCCTGCAGCATCCGGAAGAAGGCGTCGATGCTCACCTGCTCGTATTCGTTGCGATATTTGTCGGAGGGCAATCCGTGCCACAACCACCCCTTGTGTTCTTCGGAAAGTTCTTCGTAAGGGGTAAAGATGGGGAATCCGTCTTCTTGTGCATGCCGGATAAAATATTTATTCCACTCGCTCATCTTCTCTCCGTGCCAGCATTGCACGCACCCGTCGTAGACGCTAAGTTTCTTGTTTGGAATGACGAGGTCTGTGTCTATGCCTATCGTCTTGCCATATCCCTCGCACGTTGGGCATACGCCCAATGGTGAGGTAAATGAGAAGAGTCCGTCGGTAGGTTCTTGAAATGTCATGCCGTCCGCCTCCATTCTCGTAGAGAACTCAAATTGGGGTCCGTCGGGCATAAAGACGAGCATGCACTTTCCTTCGCCTTCAAAGAAGGCGGTTTCGCACGAGTCGGTAAGTCTAGAGATGGCTTCCTGGCTATGGTCTGAGGCCATACGGTCTATGAGCAGGCAGATACGGTCTGCCGTGTTTTGCAGCTCCTCGTCGGACGTGGCGTCGAGGAAGTCCGTAATGTTCTCTACCCTATTGTCGGCAATATTCTCCTTATTATTATTAATGTACACGCGCGAGTATCCTTGTTGCATCTTCGCTTCGAGTTGTTGCCTTGTTGTCCTGCCGTTACCAACGGCAAGCGGTGCCAGGAGTAGGAATCGTGTCTTGGGCGGGAAGGCGAGCATACAGTTCACCACGTCCTCTGGAGTGTGCTTCTTTACCTCTGCCCCTGACACGGGCGAATAGACCCTGCCCACGCGGGCGAAGAGCATTCGTAGATAGTCGTATATCTCGGTTGTCGTGCCTACGGTCGAACGTGGGTTTCTCGAGATGACTTTTTGCTCTATGGCGATGGCGGGCGAGAGTCCGCGTATGAAGTCGCAGTCGGGCTTGCTCATCCGTCCGAGGAATTGTCGTGCGTAGCTGCTAAGGCTCTCGACATAACGTCGTTGTCCTTCGGCATACAACGTGTCGAAAGCCAGTGACGACTTTCCCGAGCCGCTCACTCCGGCTATGACGACCATCTTTCCCTGCGGTATTTTCACCGAGACATTCTTCAGGTTGTTTACTCTTGCTCCTTCTATTTCTATGTATCGTTGTTCGTCGTTCATTGCATGAAAAATCACGCATTTTTATTGCGTTTGCTTGCAAAGTTACTCATTTTTCAACCAAAAAGACAAAAAATCGAAGCAAAAGATATCTTTTTGACATATTTTTATTAATTTTGCACTCAGTTATTTTTTTTGCAAGATGTAGCACACAAACACATTCTTTATAGAATTAGGATTAACGAACCAACTCAATAAGTCATGGAATTTATCAACAACCTCCTCAGTAGCTTCAGCGATTTGCTTTGGGGCTACCCATTGATTATTCTGCTGGTGGGCACTCACCTATTCCTGACCATCCGTCTGAAGGTGCCCCAGCGTAAGATTTTTAAAGCCATCAAGCTGTCCGTTGCGAAGGACAAGGACAGTCAGGGCGACATTTCCCAGTTTGGTGCTCTGACGACGGCTCTTGCCGCTACTATTGGTACCGGCAACATCATCGGCGTAGCCACGGCCATCATGCTCGGCGGTCCGGGTGCTGTATTGTGGTGCTGGCTCACTGGTGTGTTGGGTATCGCCACGAAGTACGGTGAGGGTTTCCTTGCCATCAAGTACCGCACCGTATCCGAGAAGGGTTATATGGTAGGCGGTCCTATGTACGCCCTTGAGAAGGGTCTGAATGCCAAGTGGGCAGCCGTCCTCTTCTGTCTCTTCACCGTACTGGCCTCGTTCGGTATCGGCAGCACTGTACAGGCCAACGCCATTGCCAACATGGCAAACGAGGTGATGGGTGTAGACCGTCTCTACAGCGGTCTCGTCGTTGCCGTCCTCGTGGGTCTCGTCGTTGCTGGCGGCATCAAGAGCATCTCCAGGGTTTGCACGGCCCTCGTTCCATTCATGGCCATGTTCTACGTTTTGGGCTGTATCATCATACTCGGCATCAACTACAACTACGTTTTCCCCGCCCTCCAGCTCATCGTCGGCGCAGCATTCAAGCCCGAGGCAGCAGCAGGCGGCGTTGCCGGCGGTTCCATCCTCCTTGCAGCCCGCTATGGTATTGCGCGCGGTCTGTTCTCGAACGAGTCCGGTCTGGGTAGCGCCCCTATAGCAGCAGCGTCCGCCCGCACGAAGAACCCCGTCCGCCAGGCCCTCGTTTCTTCTACCGGCACTTTCTGGGACACCGTAGTAGTATGCGCCATCACGGGCATCGTCGTAGTGAGCACCGTCCTCTCCGCCGTAGCGGAAAGCGGCTTCACTGGCGACATCCACTCGATGTGGGTCCACGCCACCCAGGCTGGCGGCATCCTTACCCAGCTTGACGGCAGCACTCTGGCCAAGTTTGCCTTTGAACACATTCCCGTTGTCGGCGCTCCGGTGCTGATGTTCGGTCTCTTCACCTTCGCCATCACCACCACTCTCGGTTGGGCCTTGTATGCGGAGCGTGCCATAGAGTATCTTGCCGGTTGGAAGGCCAAGAAGTACTACGTAGCCATCTACCTCGTCAGCATCGTGCTTGGTGCTACTATCAGCCTCGGCACGGTATGGACTCTTGCCGACATCTTCAATGGTTTGATGGCCATCCCTAACCTGTTCGCCCTCATCCTCCTCTCGGGAGTCATCGCCAAGGACACCAACAAGTACCTATGGCACGGCGACATAGAGCAGGACGACAACGACCCTACAATTGCGTAACCTCTATTTGGGCAGCAGTTCCACCAAGAGCGCACCCGTATAAATCTCGTACGTGCCTTATCAGAGACTCGTACTATTTTATTCTTTCATAGTAGGCTGTCCAATTTGATGTACCCAAGAAAAACAGAAAAACTATGATGGTACAATGGGCTGAAAGCCCTACACTCCATAGCCCAGGGCAACGCCCTGGGTTTTTGTTTGTATGTATCCATGCGCCCTGTAAGGGCAGAAGTCTATAGTCTTGGCACGACAGTTTATGTACTTTTGCCCTTACAGGGCGGTGGTTGATGTCCCGATGTACCCAGG
>CAVCKM010000162.1:0-59129 GCA_963602765.1 Alistipes putredinis
CACTTGAAGGAAGGAGTTTCCAACTGTCCGAAGTGAAGTAATTGAGGTATGTCACCTCGCCCTGTCCAGTGCTCTTGTCATAGGTGCAATCGCTGCTGAGGAACATTGGGAATGTGCCTACGCCGGAATTGCTGGCCTTGTTGCTCCAAGAGCCGTCTCCGATGTTGTTGCCTACAAGGTACCACATGATAGGCTCTACGTTTGAAGCAACCGCATAGTATGGTTTGAAGGCCAATTTCACGGAGTTTGACTCTATTAGATTGAGACGTTTAGTGCCTTCTGCAATATATGAAACCACCCTTACGTAAGCCTCTTGGTAGCTAGGAGTGTTTTCTGCATTCCACCCAAAGAAATTGATGAGGGTACTGTTGACTTCTTCTCCTGTGAAAGAAGTGTTGCATACAGTGGTCGTCTTGTTAAACGCCAAGTAGTCTGCAACCTTCCCACCCGTCTCATCAGCGTCAGCCTCAGTCTTTGAGACAGTGAAGGTATTCGTCGGTGAAAGCTGAACTTCGTATGTGGCATTAATTGGAGCATTTTCTGCAGTGTATTTGGGCTGCGACCATGTCAATGCTATGTCCGAAGACCCCTTCAGGTCGACGGTCTCATTGGCATATGCCGGTGTGTTCAAGACAAACTCTGTAGGCTGTATCAGCGTTGGGTTTGAATCGTTGTCGTCGGTACATGCCGCAAATAAACTGGTGATGCCGGCAAGCAGAGCACCTAGTATATATTTATTCTTCATATCGTATTCCTTTATATTCGGTTATACATCCTTAGTTGTCACTCTCATTGTATCCGTCAATCTGGGTCAAGTTTTTGTTGGCCAAGACCTCTGATGACGGGAGAGGATATACGTTGTAAATCTTGGAGAACGAGTTTCCAGCCTCGCTTCCGCCCTTATACGACCAGGTATAGCTTGCTTGGTTGCCGCCATACTGGTTGAACCGGATGAGGTCGGTGCGGCGAAGACCTTCGCAGTAGAACTCACGACCACGTTCGTCGAGGATATCTTCCAGAGTATATGAGGCCTTGGTAGAGGCATGCGCTCTGTTGCGGAGTGCATCGATGTATTGCTTGGCCGAGGCGGAAGCTTCTCCATTCAGGTGCATCTCTGCTTCTGCTGCATTCAGATAGGCTTCTGCCACACGGAAGAGGAAGAAGTCCGTATCTACATTGTAGCTGTCGTGTGTAGCACCATTGTTGGAGTAGTTGTTGTTCCACTTCGTGGTGGCCAGTCCCTGATAGAAACTGCTGTTGTCTCCCAGTTCGATGGTACGTTTGTCAGAACCAGAGCCCTTTCCCCAAATGAGTGCGCGGTCGTCAATGCCCAAGGCACGAATCTCGGAGGTTGACTTGTCCAAGAAAATAGTGGGGTCCAGGGTGAACTTCTGGAGGAACTCAGGACGGAGGCGCATGCCAGACCAGTTGTTACCGGTGGTACCGGCCGTCTTGTCTGTCACCGTCAACATCTTGTCGTTCCAGTGGGCCGCAATGAAGAAGAGCGAGCCGCCCCATCCCTGTGTTTTGTCGCCGTCCTGCAGCAATGGAAGCAATGCCTCGCAGCTTGCACCGTTCGACCCATTGTCGCCCATGAACAGCAAGTCGTAGGGCTTGTAGCCGTTGGCCTTGGCTTCTGCCGACTCCTTGCTGTCGTCAAAGAGCTTGTAGTCGGAGTTGATGACCTTCTCTGCATACTCCTTGGCCTCTTTCCAATAGGGGTTGTTCTGTCCGTCGTTGTTGAGGTAAGTTCCAGCGTTCAAATAGAGACGGCTGAGAAGCAACCATGCCGTACCCTTGTCGGCACGACCATAGTCGGCGTCGGTATCCGTCTCTGGCTTGGCGGGAAGCATGTCGGCCTCTGCGGCCACCAATTCGTCCTTGACCCAGTTGAACAAGAATTCGCGTCCCAATTGGAGCAACTCCGCACGTGTATAGGTCTTGCTTGGGTCGAAGTTCTTGTTGTAGGTATGTGCCTGCTTGGGGCTGTCTGCAGAAATGGTCTCTATAAACGCTGGGTCGCCAAAGAAATCGAGCATCAAAAAATAGCTGTAAGCGCGTATAAAGCGCACTTCGGCAAGCATGGTCTTTTCAGACTGAGCAGCGTCCAAAGTCATATATTGGTTGCAGAACGTGATGTTGGACATCAAGCGATAGTACAAGAACTTCAAGGTTGCATTGTCTGGAAGGCACTGGTTCTTGCAAACGTCTGTTATGCCGCCGTCCGACCACCAGCAGATGGCCTCGTCTGTAGACAGTTCGTTGAAATTGTAGATATTGCGCAGCAAGGTCGATTTACCTGCGTCATCAATGGTAAAGTCAGCTGCACCATCATTGCCCTCCATAATGAGACCTGCATAACATTTGCTGTACAAACCAACAAGGTCTGCGTTGGCTTCTACGGTAGGGTCGATGTTGCCTTTGTCCAAATCAGCCATGCACGAACTCAAGCTTGCAGTCAGCAGGAGAGTCGCTGCAGGAAGGATTGTCTTTATCTTGTTTAGTTTCATGTTGAGATTCTGTTTTAGAAGGTTAGAAGTTGAGGTTGAGACCGAGGAGGAACGTGCGGCTACGTGGATAGATGCTGCTCTCCATGCCGGATGTCTGCTCAGGGTCAAGTCCCTTGTACTTTGTCAGTGTGAAGACGTTGGAGCAAGAGGCGTAGATGCGTCCCGAGATGCCCTTGTAGTTGCCCATCTGCAGGAACTTGTCGAAGTTGTAGCCGATGGTGATGTTGTCACACTTCAGGAAGCTGCCGTTCTGCACGAAGTAGTCGGTGAGAGGGTAGTTGTATGATGTCCATCCGAGCGAGGTGAAGTCCTGGGTGCTGTTCTCGTAGTAGCCCTTGGAGTTGTAGAGTACTGCTGAGTTGGCCTTGTCCTGTTCGATGTTGTTGTAGACGTAGTTGCCGAAGCTGGCGCGGAAGTTGGTGCCGAGGTCCCAGTTCTTGTAGGAAATCTTGAAGCTGAAGCCGCCGGTCCAGGGGGCGGTGATGTTCTTGTAGAAGTATTTGTCGTTCTCGTCGATGGTGCCGTCGCCATTGCGGTCTACGTAGCAGCCCATGATTGGACGACCTGACTCGTCATATACTTGCTGATAAACGAGGAAGGAGTTGGCGGGCAGTCCTACCTTGTGATAGGTGAGTGCCTGGTTCTGACCAACCTGCATGCCGGCTTCTATCATGTCGCGACCACCTGCGAGTTCGGTAATCTCGTTCTTGTTGTAGGCGGCGTTGAGGCTCAGCTCTACGTACCAGTCCTTGGTCTGTACCGGTCGACCAGTGATGGCAACCTCAAAACCTTTGTTCTCCAGCGTTCCGGCGTTCATGAGGAGCGAGTTGTCGAAGTTCTGTCCGGCAGATATTGTGGTGGTGCTGAGCAGGTCGGTGGTCTTGCGGAAGTAAGCGTCAGCGTTGATGGTGAGGCGCTGGTTGAACATGCCGAAGTCGATGCCGACGTTCCACGTAGTCGTTGTCTCCCATGTCAAGTCTTCATTGTATGCCAAGGGGCGATAGAGAATGCCGCTGTTGTTTGGGCCGACAGGATAGAGGTAATGCTGGCTGGTGCTCTTCTTGTAGATGGCAGTGTAGTACTCCTTGCCAGTGTCCTGCTGTCCCGTCTTACCCCAACCGAGACGGAACTTCAGGTCGCTGATAGCCTCAACGTCGGTGAGGAACTTCTCGTCCTTGACGCGCCAAGCGAAGGCTGCTGACGGGAAGAAGCCCCAGCGGTGACCGTCTGCGAAGCGGCTGGAACCGTCTTGACGGGCAGTGAAGGTGAAGAGGTAGCGGTCCAAAAGGGTGTAGTTGGCACGTCCGTACCAGCTGACAAGATAGGTCTGGCCTTTCCAGTCGTTTGTGTCGTAGGACTTCACCGTTCCTGCGAGAGCCTCTCCAGCCTCCGACGTTCCTTGGTACGTGTCAGGGTACATCGTGTTGCTCCAACTGTTGCCCCAGTACTTCATGTGGCTATACTCGTAACCGGCCATGACGTCGAAGTGGTGAGCCTTGTTGAAGTCCTTGGTATACTGTGCGTAGGCTGTTGCCAGCAGGTTGTACTTCTTCTCCGTGTTCTCGCTGTCGTTGCCGTAGTAGAAGCTGTAGGTGGAATAGCGGGAGTTGTGGGTGTACTCACCGCCGGTGGTATATTCGCCGGCAAAGTTGACGTGGAGGTGAAGGTCTTCGAAACCGTGAATCTTATAGTCAGCCTCCAGGTTGCCCAAGAGCACGTGGGCACTCTTGTTGAAGTTGTAGTTGTCTATCTTCTCCACAGGGTTTGTAGGAGCGTCGTCGTTGCGCCCGTAGGGGAATGTCGGGTCGTACTCCGTCACGTTCTTTGTCCACTGCCAGTAGCCGCCCCAGTTCTTGAACTTTTCGTCGTCGCTCTTTACCGGGCGAGTCGGGTCCATAGAGATGGCTGCCCCGATAGCGTCCTGACCGCCGGGGTTGGTCTTGGAGTAAGAGTATTTGGCGTTAGCGTTGATGTTGAGATGCTTGTCGAGAAGCGAAGGGTTGACGTTGAAGCCTGCGGTGACACGCTGGTAGTCTGAGCCTTTCAGGATACCCGCCTGGCTGGTGTAGCCCACGCTGACGCGGTAAGGCATAGCCCACGACTGCTTGTTGATGCCACCAGACACGCTGATATTGTGGTCGTGACTGAAAGCGGCGCGGTAGATCTCGTCCTGCCAGTCAGTGTCGTATGTGCCGGCTGCATAGTTGGGAGTGCCGTCTTCGTTGAACTCCTTCCATCCCAAGCCGTTGTAGGCAGCAGACCCCTCGCCGTATTTGTTCTTCATAAACTCGGTATACTCGGAGGCGTTCATCACGTCGAGCTTTTTTGAGACGGTGCTGACAGAGAACGTTCCGTTGTAGGAAATCTGCGGTTTCTGGCCGCTGCGTCCCTTCTTGGTGGTTATGATGATGACACCGTTCGAACCGCGCGAACCGTAGATGGCTGTGGCGGAGGCGTCCTTCAGCACGGTGAAGCTCTCGATGTCGTTAGGGTTGACCAGTGACAACGGGTTGTTCATGCCCTTGGTGTTATTGTTGTCCATAGGCATGCCGTCAATAACTATCAACGGATTGTTGCTGGCAGTCAATGACGCACCGCCACGGATGCGGATCTGTGCTCCTTCACCCGGTGCGCCGGAAGAGGAGTTGACGTTGACACCGGCTATCTTGCCTTGGATCATGTCCTGGGCAGAGGTGAGGATGCCATGGTTCTTCTCGTCAGGCTTGATGGCGGTGACGGAACCCGTGAGGTCGTTCTTCTTTGCCACACCGTAGCCGATGACCACAACTTCGTTGAGCGCATTGGCATCGTCTTTGAGCGTGATGGTCATATCGGAGGATGCCTTCACGGTCTGTGGAGTCATTCCAAGATAGGTGAAAGTAAGGTTTGTGCCGGGGGCGGCGTTCACAGAGAAGTTTCCATCCATATCGGTGATGCCGACGGGCTTACCATTGGCTGTGATGGTGGCACCCATGACAGGCTCGCCTGAAGCATCTTTCACTTGTCCCTTGATGGCAGTGGACTGCGCAAAGGAACTCGCTGTCAGAAGCAGACCACCTGCGAGGGTCAGCGCTCTGAGCGGCAAATTAATCTTTAATTGCTTCTTCATTTGTTAGGTCTTTAAGTTTATGATAGGTTGTGTTAATATGTTTCCGGCTTTACATGTGCAGTTACATCTTGTAGGCTAGTGCAAATATGTCGTTTTAGGTTTTACGTCGGCAAAATTACAGTCTTTTCAGTGATTGTAGCACTAGTTAACATTTAAAACCCCTACATATTTAGTGCAATCGTTTGCACGTGCTTTGCTAAATTTGTGCCCTCCAACGCACCGCCGTATAAAGAAAAATTCATAATTTTGCACCATAACTAAAAACCATGACTGGGATTACACCTATTACAATGAAAGACATCGCCCGCAATCTGGGCGTGTCGATAGCCACGGTGAGCAGGGCTCTCCAGGACAGTCCGCACATCAGTGCCACACAGAAAGACAGAATACAACAATATGCACGGGAACATAACTTCTACCCAAATGTCATAGGCAAGGCACTGCGCCATGCCAAAGTGCAGAACGTCAAACTCATCGGAGTCATCGTGCCGGAGTTCGTACACTATTACTTCATGTCGGTGCTGTCCGGCATAGAGGAACGCGCCAGGTCACTGGGCTACCGCGTCATGGTGGCGCAGAGCAACGAGAGCTACGAGAAGGAGGTGGCCATCTGCGAGGACTTCTACAAGAACAAGGTGTGCGGCATCATCGTCTCACAGGCCAAGGACACGAAGAAGTACGAACACTTCCAGCGACTCATCGACCGCGGCGTGCCGCTCGTCTTCTACGACAGGATATGCACGGGAGTGAACTGCTCGCGCGTGGTGGTGGACGACTATTTGGGGGCGTTCAACGCCGTGAAGCATCTCATCGAAACCGGGTGCAGGAAGATAGCCTTCTACGGCTCGCCGATGAACATGGAGATTTCCAAGAACCGCTACAACGGCTACCACGACGCACTGATGAAATACGGTATAAAAGATACCCCCCCCAATTACATCCAGCTCTGCGACAACAGGGCTCAGGCTGAGCTGATTACGCCCGAAATCCTCAGGCAGGAAGACCGCCCCGATGCCTTCTTTGCCATCAACGACGACACCGCCATCGGCATCCTTTATACCGCCAAGCGCATGGGATTCAGAGTGCCCGAGGACATCAGCGTCTGCGGCTTTACCAACGGAGACCGTGCCAAGGCGTCCGACCCGATGCTCTCCACCGTGGAGCAGCGCGGCGTGGAAGTGGGCGAGGAGGCCGCCGGCATACTGATAGGCCACGTGGAGGGAACAATACCGATGGACGTGGTGGAGAAGAGGATTGTGAGGACGAGTCTGGTGCTGAGAGGGACGACGCGATAAGTCCCGCTCAACATTATACCTAACGAAACAATATACCTAATAATATGACACAAAAACCTGACCTTGACTTTTGGAAGCTTTGGAACCTGAGCTTCGGATTCTTCGGAGTGCAGATAGCCTACGCTCTGCAGAGTGCCAACATCTCGCGTATCTTCGCCACGTTGGGCGCAGACCCGCACAACTTGAGCTACTTCTGGATACTGCCGCCGCTGATGGGAATACTTGTGCAGCCCATCGTCGGCACGCTGAGCGACAAGACGTGGTGCCGCTTCGGCCGACGTATACCTTATTTGTTTATAGGCGCACTGGTTGCCGTACTGGTGATGTGTCTGCTGCCCAACGCCGGTTCGCTGGGACTGACCGTTGGCGGGGCGATGGTCTTCGGACTGATAGCCCTGATGTTTCTCGACACGAGCATCAACATGGCGATGCAGCCGTTCAAGATGCTCGTGGGCGACATGGTCAACGAGAAGCAGAAGGCAAAGGCGTACTCCATACAGAGTTTCCTGTGCAACGCCGGGTCGGTGGCAGGCTACATCTTCCCCTTCCTCTTCACATTCCTTGGCATCAAGAACGTGGCAGACAAGGGCGTGGTGCCCGACTCCGTCATCTGGTCGTTCTACTGCGGTGCCACCATCCTCATCGTCTGCGTCATCTACACCACGATAAAGGTGAAGGAATGGAATCCCACGGACTACGCCAAGTATAACGGCGTAAACGAGGAGGTGGAAAAGGAAGAGGAGGGCAAGGCAAACTGGTTCACGCTGCTGAAGAACGCCCCTGCCACATTCTGGAAGGTAGGACTGGTGCAGTTCTTCTGCTGGGCCGGATTCCTCTACCTGTGGAACTACTCCACGGGAGCCATTGCCGAGACGGTATGGGGCACTACGGACGTGGCCTCCGCAGAGTTTCAGGAGGCAGGCAACTGGGTTGGCATCCTCTTTGCTGTACAGGCCGTGGGCAGCGTACTGTGGGCTGTCGTATTGCCGCAATTCAAGAATATCAAGGTGGCATACTGCGTCAGTCTGCTGATAGGCGGTGTGGGCTTCGCCCTCATCCCGTTCCTTCACGACCAGTATCTGCAGTTCATCCCGTTCCTCATGGTAGGTGCCGGATGGGCAGCCATGCTGGCGATGCCCTTCACTTTCGTCACCAATGCCCTGCAGGGCTACGGACACATGGGAGCATACCTCGGACTTTTCAACGGCACCATCTGCATTCCGCAGATAGCGGCGGCGGTCTGCGGCGGCGGTGTGCTGAGCCTGGTGGGGTCGCACCAGAGCAACATGATGATTGTGGCTGGAGTGCTGCTGGTCTGCGGTGCATTGGCGGTGTCTATTATAAAGGATAAGAAATAACCTAAATACAAGAAAGTCTTATGATATTCCATTTTAATATAGCGTACAAGACCTTATACGGTGAGAAATTGGTGCTGAACATCCTCACCGACAAGGAAGTGGTGAGACTGCCCATGGCGACAGTCAACGGCGAGCAGTGGACGGGTTACTGGAGCGTAGACCCCAAGCAGAACGCCTATACATATTATTATAGTGTAGAGCGCGACGGAGAGGAGTGCAGGACGGAGTGGCTGTTGGTGAAGCACCGTCTGGACGTGACGGCACGCCGCTGCGACAACTGGCAGATCTACGACCTATGGCGCGAGATGCCAGAGGACGCTTACCTCTACAGCAGTGCCTTCACCGACTGCATCAACCAGCAGAGTCCAAGCGACATGCCCAAGAACAACAACGCCAAGACGGTGCGCATCATCGTGCGTGCACCGCAGCTTCGCAAGGGCTACAGCCTAGGACTCGTCGGGGCTTCCGACGCGCTTGGCGCATGGAATCCCATGAGGGCACTGCCCATGACGCAGCATACGTACAACGAATGGGCCGTCGACATTGACGCAGAGAGACTGCAGACGAGCCACTTGGAATTCAAGTTCGTGGCAATAAGCGCAGCTGATCTGGACAATGTGATGTGGGAGACTGGCATGAACCGCACCGTCGACCTGCCCGAGATGAAGCCGGGCGAGGTGGTTTCCTACGAGCTGGGCCAGTCGTTCTACGCATGGTACAACCGCAAGTTGGCTGGTACGTTGGTGCCGGTGTTCTCGCTAAGAAGCAAGACCAGCGCCGGCATCGGCGACTTCGGTGACCTCTGCGCCATGATAGACTTCGTGGCACAGACGGGACAGAAGGTGCTGCAGCTGCTGCCCATCAACGACACCACTATCACCCATACGTGGACAGACAGTTATCCGTACAGTTGCATCAGCGTCTTTGCCCTGCATCCGCAATATGCCAATTTGCGCGCCCTGCCCGAATTGAAGGACGAGAAGGCGCGGGCTGAGGCTCAGAAGACGATGGAGACGCTGAACGCTCTGCCGCAGATAGACTACGAGAAGGTAAACGACTTCAAGACCGCCTACCTGCGTCAGGTGTACGAGCAGGAAGGCGAAAAGACGATGCGGTCAGAGGAGTTCCGCACGTTCTTCGAGGAGACACAGCAGTGGCTCGTGCCGTATGCACAGTATTGCTACCTGCGCGACAAGAACGGCACCGCCGACTTCTCGCTGTGGCCAGACCACAACACCTGGGACGAGGCTGACCGCAAGAAGCTCTCCAGCAACCGCACAAAGGCGTACAAAGAGGTGGCGTTCTTCTACTTCGTGCAGTATGTCCTGAACAAGCAGATGCACGAGGCCCACGAGCACGCCAAGAAGCAGGGTGTCATACTGAAGGGCGACATACCTATCGGCGTGAACCGCCACAGTTGTGACGTATGGATGGAGCCAAAGTACTTCAACCTCAACGGTCAGGCTGGTGCACCACCGGACGACTTCTCCGTTAACGGTCAGAACTGGGGATTCCCCACCTACAACTGGGACGAGATGATAGAGGACGGCTGCCAGTGGTGGACACGCCGCTTCCAGAATATGTCGAAGTTCTTTGACGCGTACCGCATAGACCACGTGCTCGGCTTCTTCCGTATATGGGAGATACCGGTAGACTCCGTACACGGTTTGCTCGGACAGTTCGCTCCGGCACTCGCCATGACGCGCAAGGAGATAGAATGCTACGGGTTGAACTTCCAGGAGGACCGCTTCCTCCGTCCGTTCATCACCGACTGGGTGCTCGACCGTATGTTCCACGAGCGCGCCGGAGAGGTGAAGGAGAAATACCTCGACCGTCTGGACGACGAGCGTTACCAGATGAAGCCCGAGGTGGACACGCAGCGTAAGGTGGAGGCACTCTTCGCTGGTGTCACCGACGAGAAGGAACTGTGGTTGCGCGACGGACTATATGCCCTCATCAGCGACGTGCTCTTCGTCCGCGACCACAAGAACCCCGAACTCTTCCATCCGCGCATCTCCGCCCAACTCGACTTCATCTACGAGTCGCTCTACGACAACGACAAGCAGGCGTTCAACCGCCTCTACAACGACTACTTCTATCGCCGCAACAACCAGTTCTGGTATCACGAGGCGATGAAGAAGTTGCCAAAACTGGTGCAGGCTACACGTATGCTCGTCTGTGCAGAAGACCTCGGCATGGTGCCCGACTGCGTGCCATGGGTAATGAACGGACTGAAGATACTGAGTCTCGAACTGCAGAGCATGCCGAAGGACCCATCAGTGAAGTTCGGCCATCTGAGCCGCTTCCCCTACCGCTCCGTATGCACCATCTCCAGCCACGACATGCCGACGCTCCGCCAGTGGTGGGACGAGAACACGCAGCGCACTCAGGAATACTACAACACGATGCTCCACCGTCCGGGCGCAGCACCCCACCCACTGCCGGACTGGTTGGCAAACGACATCATCTACCGCCATCTCACGTCACCGTCCATGCTCTGCGTGCTGAGCATACAGGACTGGCTCGCCGTAGACGAGAAACTGCGTCTGCCTGATGCTGATGCAGAGCGCATCAACATCCCTGCCAACCCCAAGCACTACTGGCGCTACCGCATGCACCTCAACATAGAGGACCTGGCAAGCAACGCCGAGTTCACAACGCATGTCGCAAGCATGATAGAACATGCCGGCAGATGCTGACCCGACCATAAACCTATAGACTACCCACCTTAAACAATATTACCATTATGAAGAAGAGAAGTAAGTATCTTTATATTCTCCTGTCAGTGGCCATGGCTTCGTGCTCTGGGGGAAACGACATCACTGACCCCAAGCCCGACTCAACGCCAGACCCTACTCCCAACCCGGAACCAACCCCGGCGTTGGTGAGTAAGGGTTGGCCAGAGAATTACGGCGGCGTCATGCTGCAGGGATTCTCATGGGACTCCTACGACTATTCGCAGTGGAAAGTGCTGGAGAAGCAGGCAGGCGATATGAAAGGATATATCGACTTGGTATGGGTGCCACAGAGCGGCAAGTGCAAGGAGAGCACGCAGGTGATGGGATATACACCCTACTACTACTTCAACCAGAACTCCAGCTTCGGGTCGGAGGCAGAGTTGCGCAGCATGATCTCCACATTCAAGGCGAACGGCATAGGCACCATCGCAGACGTTGTTGTAAACCACCACAACACGGAGGGATGGTTCTCTTTCCCTACCGAGACGTACAAGGGTGAGACATACCAGTTGCAGAGCACGGACATCTGCTCCAACGACGACGGTGGCGCGGCGCAGACGCAAGCCAAGTCGGAGGGAGTGAGCCTCGGCAGTCATGCCGACGAAGGCGATGACTGGAGTGGCATGCGCGACCTCGACCACAAGAGCGAGAACGTACAGAAGATAATGAAAGCCTACGTCGACTTCCTGAAGAACGACCTTGGCTACACGGGTTTCCGCTACGACTTCGTAAAGGGCTACAGCGGTTCGCACGTGGCGGACTACAATGATGCCGTCGGCGTAGAGTACTCCGTCGGCGAGTGTTGGGATAGCAACGAGAAGATTGTCAGTTGGATTAACGCCACGAACAAAAAGAGCGCAGCGTTCGACTTCCAGTTCCGGTATAACGTCCGCGATGCTGTCAACGGAGCTGCCGACGGTAAAGTGGCGGCAACGTCAGACTGGTCAAAGCTCAACAGCACATACAATCTGATGCACGACCCGTCCCTGCGCCGCTATGCAGTCACCTTCGTGGAGAACCACGACACGCAGTACCGTTCGGCTTCCGAACCTCTCGACCCTATCAAGAAGGACACCCTCGCTGCCAATGCCTATATGCTGGCAATGCCGGGAACGCCTTGCATCTTCCAGCCGCACTGGACAGCCTACAAACCCGAACTGAAGGCGATGATAAATGCGCGCAAGGCGGCCGGCATCACCAATATGAGCAGTTACGTCAACAAGAAGAGCTCGAAGACCCTGTTTGTCAATGAGACGACCGGCACAAACCACAAACTCCTCGTTGCCGTAGGTGACGATGCTGCGAAGTACGAGGGCGCAACGGGTTTCACCAAGATACTCTCCGGCTACCACTACGCTTACTTCCTCTCCAACGACGCAGAGACTGCATGGGTGAGCACTCCTTCGGGCACTTACGAGAATGCCTTCACGACAACGCTCGCGGCGGTCAGTGCCACGGCTGGTGCCAAGGTGGTATATACCCTTGACGGCAAAGAGCCAACGGCAGAGAGCACAAGTGCGGAGAGTGGCAAGGAGATAACCGTCAACGGCAGTTGCACGCTGAAGGTGGGTCTGCTCGTCAACGGTGCAGTGAAGAACGTGACATCGTATCAGTACACAATAGAGAAATTCAAAGCTTATACCTTCAATGTCTACGTCAACGCAGACGCAGTCAAATGGTCGCCGTTCTACTTTTATTCATGGAGCGGAAATAGTAAAAACGAATCGGCAGATTGGCCCGGCGATGAAATGACCGCAACAAAGCCCATCGGTGGAAAGACCTGGTACTACAAGGAATACAGCATAGACAAGTCAACCGACATGGTCAACTTCGTATTCAACAACGGCAGCGGCAAGCCGCAGACCGTGGACGTGACAAGCATCAATAGCACCACCTTCTTTGAGATAACAAATGAAAAGGACGGCGAGAAGTATAAGGTAAAGGATGTCACGGCTTCCTACAGTGAATAGGTCCATATGTAATGTGTAAAAAATAACTTGGGCAAAAACTGCTCAAGTTATTTTTTTGCACGTTACTTAGATGTATAGTACGTTTGATTTCCATATATTCGCTATTTTTGTAACAAGATACACTTTTGACGAATGCAAAGATATGGATATTATCTGAAATTGCCAAAGGCCTTTTAATATCTTATCTGTATGCCACTAAAGCGAAGTCCTCTTCTTACGATACACCACGAGCATGACAGACTACCCTTATCATACTAAGGCACTACAATAAGGACAATAGGTAATTGTAACTTGTTTCTCAGACTGGAATGTTCCAGTAAGACAACTACAAAAGAACTGCATTGACCCCAAAATATAAGGTATGGTTTTGGCGAAACTGTATTTTATTTGTACCTTTGCTGCGAAATGCTGCTCAATATGCACCTTTGAAGGTGCAAATATTCCCCAAACTTGCACCTTTCAGGGTGCACTATGCACTAAAAGGACATGGATACGGTGACATCATCCCATTGTGGTGCTTCGGACTATTATATTGACCTGTCGTCTTTTTAGACAAAGGTCATCTCTCCCTCGAAGAAAAAACATTCGTGACTTTCGTCAGTAACAGTTTTGTGCAAACGTTTGCATCTTGACGTTCAGTGTTTTGGCGGAAATGTTGACTAGGGATTCTTTCCTTTTCACTATCTTTGCACATGAAATCAATCTTTACACGTAGAAAGTGCAATGACTAACCATTGGACAGAATATAAGACCTAAGCAATATGAAGAAACTGAATACTTTAGTGCTGGGACTCTTGCTCCCTATGTTGGCGGCAGCACAGACCGTCAAGTCGCCCAACGGCAACGTAGTAGTGAAATTCTCGCTCTCGGAGAGCGGTCAGCCTACATACGAGATGAGCTACAAGGGCAAGACCGTGTGCAAACCATCCCGTCTGGGACTGGAGTTGGCAAAGGACAAGCACGCCTCCAAGGGTATGGACGAGACCAGCCTAATGGACGGTTTCACCGAGACAGGCTCGAAGACCTCCACCTTCGACGAGACGTGGAAACCCGTGTGGGGTGAGACTGCCACCATACGCAACCACTACAACGAGATGGAGGTGAACCTCAACCAGGCTTCCTCCAAGCGCAACATCACCATCCGCTTCCGCGTCTATGACTACGGCATGGGCTTGCGCTATGAGTTCCCGCAGCAGGAGAGCCTCAACTACTTCGTCATCCAGGAGGAGCACACGCAGTTTGCCATGACGGGCGACCACACCGCCTACTGGATTCCCGGCGACTACGACACCCAGGAGTATGAGTATCAGATTACGCCCCTCACAGGCATCCGCCCCGTCATCGCCAAGAACCGCGAGAGTTACAAGAGCAACTCTTCCACCACCGTATTCTCCGACACCGGCGTGCAGACATCGCTCCAGATGAAGACCAAGGACGGGCTTTACATCAACATCCACGAGGCTGCCTGCCTGGATTATCCCACCATGCACCTCAACCTCGATGAGAAGACCCTGACCTTCGAGTCGTGGCTCACACCCGACGCCGTGGGCAGGAAAGGTTTTATTCAGACACCCTTCAACACCCCTTGGCGCACCGTGCTTGTGAGCGACGACGCCCGTGACATGCTCTCCTGCAAGTTGACCTTGAACCTCAACGAGCCTTGCAAGATAGAGGACACCTCGTGGATTCACCCCACCAAGTACTGCGGCGTGTGGTGGAACATGATAGTGGGCACCAAGCAGTGGAGCTACACCTACGACCAGCCCTCCGTGCGCCTCGGCGTGACCGACTACAGCAAGTGCAAGCCCCACGGTCAGCACGGAGCCACCAACGAGGAGGTGAAGCGATACATCGACTTTGCCGCCAAGAACGGTTTGCAGGAAGTGCTCGTGGAAGGCTGGAACGAAGGCTGGGAAGACTGGTTCGGCCATCAGAAGCTCGATGTCTTCGACTTCGTAAGCCCCTATCCCGACTTCGACATCAAGATGCTCAACGACTACGCCCACTCCAAGGGCGTGAAGCTGATGATGCACCACGAGACCTCTGCCGCCGCCCTCAACTATGAGCGACACATGGAGGATGCGTTCAACCTGATGAACAAGTATGGCTATGATGCCGTGAAGACAGGTTATGTGGGCGACATTATCCCCCGTGGCGAGTACCACTACTCGCAGTTGATGAACAACCACTACCAGCGTGTCATCGAGACAGCCGCCAAGCACCACATCATGATCAATGCCCATGAGGCTACCCGCCCCACGGGTATCTGCCGCACATGGCCCAACCTCGTTGGCAACGAGAGTGCCCGCGGCACGGAGTATGAGGCTTTCGGAGGAAGCGTGCCTTACCACACCGTGATGCTGCCCTTCACCCGTCTGCAGGGCGGTCCGATGGACTACACCCCGGGTATCTTCGAGACAAAGCTCTCCGAGTGGAGCAACAACAAGAGTTTCGTGCATACCACCCTCTGCGGCCAGCTCTCGCTCTATCTCGTGATGTACAGTCCGCTGCAGATGGCAGCCGACCTGCCCGAGCATTATGAGAAGTACGACGATGCCTTCCAGTTTATCCGCGACGTGGCTTGCGACTGGGACGACTCCAAGTATCTGGAGGCAGAGCCTGCCAAGTATATCACCGTGGCTCGTAAGGCGAAGGGCACCGACAACTGGTTCGTGGGTGGCAAGACAGATGCTGAGGCTCGCACTGCCGTGGTAAAGCTCGACTTCCTAGACAAGGGCAAGAAGTACGACTGCGCCATCTATCAGGACGCTCCCGATGCCGACTACGAGAAGAACCCCAAGGCTTACCAGATTCTGCACAAGACAGTAAAGAAGGGAGATGTCATCAAGGTGAAGGAAGCGCGCGGCGGCGGTTTCGCCATCTCACTTCTGGCAAAGTAACCTCGCTGTTTGCAAAATTATCTCGCTTGGCAAATAAGACACAACCAACCTAATGACTGTTATGACCATCAAACATCTTATGCTCGCCACATTGGCAACATCACTATACACAGCCTCGCTGAAGGCACAGACTACATTCAGTGAGATGCAGTACTTCAAAGACAAGACAGTTTTTGCACTCAACGCACCCACCACGGGCAACAGCTCCGTCACTGTCCGCCTCTATAAGGACGGACAGGGCGGCAAGGCGGTGAAGACCGTCAAGATGAAGAAAGCTGGCGAAGACCGCTGGGAGGCCACCGTAATTGGCGACCTCAAGGGAAAGTTCTATACCTTTAATATAGGTAAGGGCGAGACTCCCGGCACCTTCGCCAAGGCGGTGGGAGTGAACGGCAACCGCGCCGCCATCGTCAATATGTCCGACACCGACCCGGAGGGTTGGGCACAGGACGTGCGCCCTGCTCTGAAGTCGCCCGCCGACCTCGTCATCTACGAGCTACATGTGCGCGACTTCTCCATCTCGCCCACCTCAGGCTTGAAGTATAAGGGCAAGTACCTCGCCCTCACAGAACCACAGGCGATAGAGTATCTCAAGAACCTCGGCATCAACGCCATCCACTTCCAGCCCGTCTTCGACTATGCCTCGGTGGATGAAACAAAGTTGGATACGCCGCAGTTCAACTGGGGCTACGACCCGAAGAACTACAACGTGCCCGACGGTAGCTACTCCACTGACCCGTACACGCCTGCCACGCGCATCAAGGAGTTCAAGGAGATGGTGATGGCACTCCACAAGGCCGGCATCCGTGTCATCTTCGATGCTGTGTACAACCATACCTTCGACATTCAGGGCAGCAACTTCCAGCGCACCTATCCCGACTATTATTACCGCAAGACACAGGACGGCAAGTACAGCGACGGTTCGGGGTGCGGCAACGAGACGGCATCGGAGAAAACGCTGATGCGACAGTTTATGCTGGAGAGCGTGAAGTACTGGGTCAACGAGTACCACATCGACGGTTTCCGCTTCGACCTCATGGGCATCCACGACATCGAGACGATGAACCAAATCCGTGCCGAGGTTGACAAGATTGACCCGTCCATATATATCTACGGTGAGGGATGGAGTGCCGGCTCATGTGCCTATCCCACGGAGAAGTTGGCGATGAAGGCAAACACGCAGCAGCTCCATGGCATCGGTGCCTTCAGCGATGATATGCGTGATGCCCTGCGCGGTCCTTTTTCAGACGACCACAAGGGTGCACTACTTGCTGGAATACCGGGCGAGGAGGAGAGTCTGAAGTTTGGTATCGTGGGCGGCATCCAGCATCCGCAGGTGGACATGACGAAGGTGAACTACGACAAGAAGCCATGGACCAACGACCCGACGCAACAAATCAGTTATGTGAGTTGCCACGACGATATGTGCCTCGTGGACCGTCTGAAGGCAAGCATCCCGTCCCTGACCGATGCGTCTATCCCCGAAGAACAGCGCAAGGCTGAACTCGTCCGCATCGACCTGCTTGCCCAGACTGCCGTCTTCACCTCGCAGGGTGTACCCTTCATCTTGGCAGGTGAGGAGATGATGCGCGACAAGAAGGGCGTGCATAACAGTTTCTGTTCGCCGGACAGCATCAACCAGTTCACTTGGAACAACTTGCAGAGTTACCCACAGGTGTTCACATATTATAAAGACCTCATCCAGCTCCGCAAGAACCATCCTGCCTTCCGTTTGGCAACAGGCGACAAGGTGCGCCGACACTTGGAGTTCCTCTCCACGGAGGATGCTAAGGGCAAGAAGCAGGATTGTCTCGTAGCCTTCCGTCTAAAAGACCTGCAGGGCATCGACTCATGGAAGGACATCCTCGTCATCTACAACTTCAACAAGGCAATGAAGACCGTGACAATTCCCGAGGGCACATACACCGTGGCTTGCTGCGGCGGTGTCATCAACGAAGAAGGATTGGGCAGTGTCTCCGGCAACGAAGTCGCTGTGGACGGTCAGTCGGCGATGATTCTGTATCAGAAATAATAAATATATAAGGTGTACGTTATATCATATAGAACAAACACATGAAGAAGCAAATAATATCATTGATGTTGCTTATGGCCAGCACAATCAGTATAAACGCTGCGGTGAACGTCAACCGCATAGAGCCTGCCGACTGGTATGTGGGCATGAAAGATGCCTCGCTACAGCTTATGGTATATGGCAAGGATATCAAGAACGCCGAGGTGTCCGTGGACTATCCCGGCGTGAAGGTGGATAGTATTGCACGCCTCGACTCGCCCAACTATCTCTTGGTATATCTCAATCTCGACGGAGCAAAGGCTGGCGAGATGACACTCAACTTCAAGCAAGGTAAGCAGGCGAAGAAGGTGAAGTATCTGTTGAAAGACCGCGAGATGCCGGGCGACAAGCGCATCGGCTTCTCCAATGCTGACGTGCTCTATATGCTCATGCCAGACCGCTTCGCCAACGGCAACGTCAAGAACGATGCCTTCAAGACCATGCGCGACAAGACCTGCGACCGCACGGCTCCCAGTCTGCGTCATGGAGGTGACCTGGAGGGCATACGCCAGCACCTCGACTACTTCAACGAGTTGGGTGTAACAGCTCTGTGGTTTACGCCCGTACTGGAGAACGACAGTCCAAACGACGGCAAGAACAGTACCTACCACGGTTATGCCACAACGGACTACTATAAGGTAGACCCGCGCTTCGGCACCAACGCCGAGTACAAGCAACTCATCGACGAGGCGCACCAGAAGGGCTTGAAGGTGGTCATGGACATGATCTTCAACCACTGCGGTTTCGAGCACCCGTGGGTAGCCGACATGCCGAGCAAGGATTGGTTCAATACCCCCGAATGGCTCTCGCCCGAATATCAGACTCCAGAGCACCAGAAGCAGATTGGTACGATGGACGGCGGCAGGACTGTCAATGACATGTACCTGCAGACCAGCTACAAGCTCACGCCCGTCCTCGACCCATACGCCAGTAAGGTGGATTTCCATGAGACGGTAGATGGGTGGTTCGTGCCGACAATGCCCGACCTCAACCAGCGCAATCCCCACGTCATCAAGTATCTGATACAGAACAGTGAGTGGTGGATAGAGACCGTGGGCATTGACGGCATCCGCATGGATACCTATCCTTACGCTGACCGCGACGCCATGGCACTCTGGATGAAGACCCTCGACCGCGAATATCCACACTTCAACACCGTGGGCGAGACATGGGTGACTGAACCTGCCTACACCGCCGCCTGGCAGAAGGACAGCAAGCTCTCAGAGAAGAACAGTTACCTGCCCACCGTGATGGACTTCGCCTTCTTCGACCGTATCAACAGTGCCAAGAACGAGGAGACCGACGAATGGTGGAAGGGTATGAACCGCATCTACAATGTGCTCTGCTACGACTATCTCTATCCCAACCCCAAGAGCGTGATGGCGTTCATCGAGAACCACGACACCGACCGCTTCCTCGGTGAAGGTAAGGACACTCTGGCACTGAAGCAGGCCCTCGCCCTCCTGCTCACCGTCAACCGCACGCCGCAGCTCTACTATGGCACTGAGGTGCTGATGAACGGTACAAAGAGCGTCACCGACGGCGACGTGCGCAAGGACTTCCCCGGCGGTTGGGCAGACGACAAACGCAGCACCTTCACCAAGGAAGGAAGAACCAAGGCAGAGAACCAGATGTTCGACTGGCTGAGCCGCCTCCTCCACTGGCGCAAGGGCAACGAGGTCGTCACCAAGGGCAAGCAGACACAGTTCTGCACGCAAAATGGTGTGTACGTCATCGCCCGCCAGTACAAAGGAAAGAGCGTGATGACCGTCATCAACGGAAAGAACGAGCCAAACGAACTCAACGTCAACCGCTACACCGAGATTGTCGGCAAAGCAGAACGGGCCACTGACGTAACAAACGGCCGTACAGTTGTTGTCAGCAAGAACGTTAAGCTCCGCCCTCGCCAGACGATGGTCCTTGAGTTCTAAAGTTTTTTGGAGCAGACAAGCTTATGGTATATAAGCCAGTTTTTGGAAAAATACTAAACGCAAAAAGCCCCGTCGATAGAAATACCGACGGGGCTTTTTGTATATACGATGTTGTTTAGTGGGCGGGAATTACTTCAGCTGGTCAACGGGGATGTTGTCCTTGTCGTTGTATTCCAGGTTCTCGCCTGCCATACCCCAGATGAAGGTGTAGTAATATGTGCCGGCGGCAGCGTGGATGGACCACTCTGGCGACATGATGGCCTGCTCGTTGTGCAGCCATACTACGCGGCTCTCCTGTGGCTCGCCCATAACGTGGGAGATGGTCTGTCCTTCAGGGAGGTTGAAGTAGTAGTATGCCTCGATGCGGCGACCGTGTGTGTGAGGCGGCATAGTGTTCCATACGGCACCAGGCTCAAGCTGCGTCAGACCCATCTGCAACTGGCAGGGGCCCTCCTGCAGAGCATCACGCACGATGAGCTTGTAGATGGTGCGGCCGTTGGCCTCTTCCTTTGAACCTACAGGTCCCCAGATGGCAGCCTTCAGTGAACCCTTACGACCGTCCAGTGTCACCCACTGTGTCTTGTAGTGCTTGTGGGCAGTGGCGGAGTTGAGGTAGAACTTGGCAGGCTTGCTGGCGTCCTTTGAACGGAAGATTACTTCCTTGTTCACGTCCTTGCCGTCGTCGAGGTGACCGCGTCCTACGTAGAGGGCCTCCTTCGGACCGAGCACGTACTCCTTGCCGTCAACGATGACGGAGCCTGTGCCCTGACCGCAGTTGATGATGCCCAGCTCACGGTTGTGGAGGAAGTAAGGGTCCTTGATGGTCTTGTCTACAGAGAGACCCAGACCGGTGAAGTTCTCCAGCTTCAGGTCCTTGCTGACAGGCATGGCACCGCCGAAGATGAAGCGGTCGTACTGCGAGTAGGTGAGGTTTATCTCGTCAGCCACCATGACCTTCTCCATGACGAAGCGGTCGCGGAGAGTCTGCGTGTCGTAGTGCTTTACGTCAGCCGGGTGGCATGCCGTACGGTAAGTTACGTTCTGCTGTGCAGATGCTGTCAGGGCAACGAGTGCCAGCGCAGCTGCTGAAAGTAATTTCTTCATGTCAGTATAGTGTTTTAGGGTTTCGTACATTATTTGTTTGCTGCCTTCATGCGTGCCTTGTTCCATGCCACGAGACCGATGGTGAGCACGGTGAGTACTGCGGCTCCGATGTACTGGAGGTACTTGATGCCGGCATAGATGATGGTGGCGAGAGGGTTGGAGGCGAAGTCGAGTGCTCCGGCCTGGAAGCCTTCCGGTACTTTTACGGAGGCATCCTCCGGGTGAGCCTGTGCTACGTCGTGGGCGGCGAGGGTGAAGTCCGGTGCCATCCATGTGACGAAGTAGAGTCCGATGGCTATTACCACGAGACCTACGATGAAGGAGCGCAGTACATTGCCGTTGGTGAAGGGGAGTATCATCACGAAGACGTAGAACATGCCGGCGAGGGATGCCAGAGGCAGGAACTGGTTGCCGGGGAGTACTACGGCGAGGACGAGGGTCACGGGGATGAGGAGGAGGGAAACGACGAGGGTCGTGGGGTGACCGATGACGAGTGCCGGTGACATGCCGATGTACAGTTCCTTGTCTGCACCGAACTTCTTGGCGATAAGCTCGCGCGTAGCCTCAGAGATAGGTTTCAGACCCTCGATGAAGAGTGAGGTGATGCGCGGGATAAGCTCCATGACGGCACCCATCTTGATGCCCAGTCCGAGTGTGGCAGGAATCTTGTCGACGAGTTCGGTGGTGTCCTTGCAAGCCAGACAGCCGATGATGATGCCGATGATGACACCGAGGAAGAGCGGTTCGCCGAAGAGACCGAACTTCTTCTTCATGCCCTCCGAATCGATGTTAATCTTGTTGATGCCAGGTACGTAGTCAAGTGCCTTGTTGATGACGATGGCGAAGGGCATGAAGCCCTGGCAGAAAGGCTGTGGGATGGAGATGCCGTCCATGCCTTCGTAGAAGCTCTGGAACTTCTTGGCGGTGAGGTCGGCAAGCACGAGGGTGATGACGTAGCAGATGATGGCAGCGAAGAAGCCCCATGCCAGTGAGCCGGTCATGAAGTAGATGACGGCACCGATGAAGGCGAAGTGCCAGTAGTTCCACAGGTCGATGTTGACGGTGCGTGTGCAGCCGAGTAGCAGTAGCACGAGGTTGACGGCAAGGCATACGGGGATGATGAACGAGCCGATGAGCGTGTTGTATGCTACGGAGGCGGCTGCCGGCCATCCCATGTCGAACACCTGCAGTTCGAGGTGGTAGATTTCAACTACCTGTCCGAGAGCCGGACCGAGTGACGAGGTGAGCAGTGCGGTGACAACACTGAGTCCCACGAAACCTACGCCGACGTAGAGTCCGCTCTTGAGTGCTTTAGAGAATTTGATGCCGATGCACACACCGAGTATGGTGAAGATGATAGGCATCATCACTGCGGCTCCAAGGCCGATGATGTAAGAGAATATGGCTTCCATATATATGTATGTGATTTAGGGTTTAGCGTTTAACGTGAGATGTTTGTAATCTCTATCTTGACTGGGTTGTCAAGCTCCTTCTTCCACGATTCGAGGTACTTGAACCATGCCTTCTTGTTCTTGAAGCCGTAGGACTCCATGTCGCACGTAGCGGTGAACCAGTAGTGCAGGTTGTCGCCAGCGGTGCTGAGCACCTGTGCGTAAGCCTGGTTGGGCAGGTGCTCCTTGCCGTCTGTGAAGTGAGCGTCCTTGGTGTAGTACTCCTTAGGGGTGTAGATGCCCAGTCCTACGGTGTGCGTGTCGTACACCTTTGGGTTGTTGCCGGCGCATGCCGTACCCCAACATCCGCGCAGTCCCGCGTTGTCGGTATATTCTTCCGATCCTTCAACGATGTCCACGATACCAGTGGAGAGAGGAATGTCGCCTACAGGGCGTGAGAAAGTGACCTTTGCCTCCACGTCGCGGTGGTCGGCATAAATGGTATAGCGTGTTGTCACGTCGACGGGCAGTGCGTCTGCCACGGGCTTCCAACCGCGGTTTATGGTCTCCACGATGGTGCGTACCGGACCGGTAGCCACGATGCGCATTGTGGTGTTGCGTACGTTCTCGAACATGATGGCCTTCTCGCCGTCCCAGCCGTGCAGTGCTCCGCAGCCGTATGTACTGCCGGTGTACAGAACGTCATCGCCTGAGCCTGCTGCCTTCTGCTCGGCAGAGGGATAGAACATAGTTTCGGCGATGTCGCATTTCGGACGTTTGTGACCGTACATATCGATGCTCTGGCGGTGGTCAGCGTACACGCGGAAACCTACCAAATTGCTTTCCAGTACTGCTCCGTGCGGGAAGATGTAGTTGTACGGATTTGTGGAGGCAGGGAAGGTGAAATCGTATATCTGCTGGTGCTTGGGCTTTTTCGCCTGCTTGTCGCGGTCGCGTATGGCCATGTATCCGAAGGTATTGCAGACGACGTGGTCGTCCTCTTTGCGGGGCTCTTCACTGAGTACGATGTTGAGCGTCATCTTCTCTTTCTTCTTCATGAAGATGACAAAGGAGAGTTCGTCGGGCTGTCCGTCGTTGTTGAGATCGTCAATCTGGGTGGGGAGTTCGAAGCCGTCCTTGTCCGTGACATGTGCCGACAGCCATTCGCCTCTGCTTAAGGGAATGACGACGGGCACCGCCTTGCGCGAGTCGGAAGGGTTGGTGAGTGTGACGCTGATTGTCTTGTCCATGGCAAGTGCGTTCATGGAGGATATTGCGCCGAGCATTACTGTGGCCAGTATCTTATTCATTGTAGAGTATAGATTTGTGTGTGGTTAGCAATATTTCGTTCAGTGGTTCGTAGACGAAGGGGCGTTCGCCGATGTGTGGGTGGGGCAGGGTCAGTTTCTCGCTCTGCATGTGCAGGTCGTCGTAGAGCAGTATGTCGATGTCGATGATGCGGTCGTGGTACACGCCGCCTACTGACTTCTGCGTCCGTCCCATATCTCGCTCTATCTCTTGTGTGGTGCGCAGCACCTCCATTGGAGGTAGAGGTGTTTCCACGCATACTGCGGTGTTGACGAAAGAGTTTTTCGACTTGAATCCCCATGGTTCGGAGTGGAAGGGTGAGGAGCTTCTGATGATGCTCCCCACCTTTTTTTCTATGTAGCTGTAAGCCTGGAGTATGTTCTCCTCGCGGTTGCCGAGGTTTGTTCCCAGTCCGAGGTATACGTTGTGCAGTTGTTTAGTCATTGACAATGAGCATGACATCGCCGAAGCAGCCGAACATGTAGCCGTTCTTCACTGCCTCGTTGTAGGCTTCCATTACAATGTCGTATCCGCCAAAGGCGCATGTTGCCATGAGCATGGTGCTCTCGGGGTGGTAGAGGTTCACAAGGAGAGAGTCTGCCATGCTTGTCTCGTACGGAGGGAACATGAACTTGTTCGTCCAGCCATCGTATGGTTTGAGCAGACCGTCGGTACCTACCGTTGTCTCTGTGGCTTTCAGTACGCTGGCACCGATGGCGCAGACGTGGTGGCCGGCCTTCTTGGTGTCGTTGACGAGTTTGCATGCCTCTTCGCTGATGTGCATCTCCTCAGAGTCCATTTTGTGCTTGCTGAGGTCTTCCACTTCGATAGCGTGGAAGTTGCCGAGTCCGCAGTGTACGGTGACGAAGGCAGACTTTACGCCGTTGATGTCCATGCGTTTCAGCATCTGGCGTGTGAAGTGCAGACCGGTTGAAGGAGCTGTCACGGCACCCTCGTTCTGGGCGAAGACGCACTGGAAGTCCTCGAAGTCGTCCTCCGTTACGGGGCGGTCGAGCTGGCCGTCCTTACCTTTATGGTCGATGATGTAACGTGGGAGCGGCGGCTGACCGAGTGCGAAGAGCTGCTCCTTGAACTCGTCGTGGGTACAGTCGTAGAGGAATCGCAGCGTTCTGCCACGCGAGGTGGTGTTGTCGATTACTTCGGCAACGAGCGAGCAGCTGTCGTTGAAGAAGAGCTTGTTGCCTATACGTATCTTGCGTGCAGGCTCTACCAGCACGTCCCACAGGCGCATCTCCTGGTTGAGCTCGCGGAGAAGGAAGACCTCAATCTGTGCGTCTGTCTTCTCCTTCGTACCGTAAAGACGTGCCGGCACCACTCGTGTGTCGTTGAAGATGAACGTGTCGTCCTCTCCGAAGTAGTCGAAGATGTCGAGCAGCGTCAGTCCCACCTTCTTGCCGTCTTCTCCCTTGACGAACTTGCCCTTGGCATCAGTCTTGAAGAAGGAGTATTTTTGTGACTTCTTGTGTACCACCACCATGCGGCATTCGTCTGGGCGTTTGATACGGAAAGTTGTCTCTTCGCCAGCGGCGTTTGTCACTTTGCGTTCGAGACTATGAGGATAGAGTGCCACCTGATCCTGTGGTAGGTTGAAGTCAAACTGTGATAGTTTCATTATTGCGATAGAATTATAAATTTCTTTCGAGCCACTGGGGAAAATCGTCCAGCGTGATGCAGTCCTCCACTCTCACGTCGCCGAGGCGTGTGCGGCAGAGTGCGATGAGGAAGGCTCCGCTGCCGCAGGCTCTACCTATGTCGCGTGCCAGAGAGCGGATGTATGTTCCTTTGCCGCACTCCACGCGGATGTCCGCCTGCTTCGTCACGGTGTCGAAGCGCAGCAGCTCTATGCAGTTCACGTGCACTGGTTTTGCCTGCAGCACCACTTCCTGGTCCTTGCGACGTAGTTCGTAGGCCCGTTTGCCGTCCACGTGTACGGCGCTGTAGGTTGGTGGCACCTGCATGATGTCGCCCTCAAACTGCTTCAGTACCTCTCGCACCATCTCTTCCGTTATGTGCGCCTTGGGGTACGTGTGGTTCACGGTGTGCTCCCTGTCGTAGCTAGGCGTGGTGGCGCCGAACTGTAGTGTGGCGGTGTATTCCTTCGAGTGGTACTGTAGCGTGGGAATCAGCTTGGTGCATTTTCCTGTGCAGAGTGTGAGCACTCCTGTGGCTAGAGGGTCGAGCGTGCCGGCGTGTCCCGTTTTTATTCTCTTTACGCCCAATGCTCTTGAAATGCGTGTGCGAACGAAGGCTAGAGCTCCGAAGCTCGACATGCCGTAGGGCTTGTTGATGTGTAGGATTTCTCCTGCTTGAAAGTCCATGTGTTAGATGAGCTTGAATGCTTTTTAGAAGAGCGAGAATGCGATGGTGGCGAGTCCTGCTATGGCGCAGTAGATGCCGAAGTATATTAGCTTACCTTTCTTTACGATGTTTATCATCCATTTGCATGCTATGCAACCTGATACGAAGGCGGCAACGAAACCTACGATGAGCGGCAGTGTCTCAGTGCTTCCGAAAACGTCCTCGCCCTTCATTGCCTTGAGGCAGTCAAGGAGTGCTTCGCCAAGGATTGGCGGGATGACCATAAGGAAGGAGAACTGTGCGAGGTGTTCCTTCTTGTTGCCGTTGAGCAGACCTGTTGCAATGGTGGTGCCGGAGCGTGAGAGTCCCGGCAGTACGGCAACAGCCTGCGAGAGACCGATGATGAAGGCATCCGTCATGGAGATGCGTGCTTTCTGGCGTGGCTTGGCGTAGAACGAGAAGGTGAGCAGGGCGGCTGTGCAGCAGAGCATGATGCCTACGATGAGCAGTCCCGAACCGAATATCTCCTCCACGTAGTCCTTGAAGAACACGCCCACGATGCCTACGGGAATCATGGAGACGATGATGTTGAGGAAGTACTTTGTCTCTTCGTTCATCTGAAACTTGAAGAGCCCCTTGAGAATCCAGTCAATCTCGCGCCAGAGGATGACGAGAGTGGAGAGTACCGTAGCTACGTGTACGAGGATGGTGAATGCGAGGTTCTCTTCTCCGTTGATGCCGAAGAGTGCGGCACCGATGGCAAGGTGTCCGCTGCTGCTTACAGGGAGGTATTCTGTCAGTCCCTGAAGGATGCCCAGTACGAGGGCTTCTATGCAATTCATGTCTTGATGTTATTCTTTTGTTTCTTCTGTGATAGCTTCGTTGGTGCTGGCAGTCTCTGCTGCTGGTTCGTTAGCGCATTTGCACTGGCTTTTTGGTGAGTACAGTATGCCGCCGATGACGGAGAGAAATCCGACGAGGCATACGATGGGTGCCACTTTGACGCGCATGCTTGAGAATACCTCTGGGTCGAAGGCTTTGTCGGTGGACTCGGCACCCGTCATCATGACGAAGCCGACGATTACGATTACCATGCTGATGGCGATGAGGATGAAGTTCATCTTGCCGAATGCATAACCTTTGCTGTTCATTATATCTGTATTGGTTTTATTACCTTATTATATATGGATTTTTTACTCCTTATCTGTATAGACCTCTTGTAGGCATTTTAAGGAAGTGGTTGACGGAGAAGAATACGCAGACGAGCGAGATGAGTAGTCCGCAGAGCAGCACTGCTGCTCCCGTGACGGCGAGTACTTCCCACGTGACGATGGACGTTATGCCTTCTTCGTAATAGTATAAAGCATAGAATCCGCCGCCCAGTACGAGGTTTGCCACGATGCCTGCCACGAGTCCCTCTGCCACAGCTGTCCACATGAACGGCTTGCGGATGTATGACCACGGTGCTCCCACCAGTTTCATGGTGTTGATGCTGATGCGTCGAGCGTGAATGTCCAGCCGGACGGTGTTGTTGATAAGCGAGAAGGAGATGAGTGTGAGCAGTACTGCGATGACGAGCATGACGAGCATCACCTTGTGTATGTTGCTATTGATGCTGTCCATGAGGTCGCGCTGGTAACTCACCTCGGACACCTGTGGATATTTTTTGAGGTCTTGCGTTATCCACTTCATGGAGTCGGCGTTGGCACAGTCTGCCTTCAGTCGCATTTCTGCTGATGGTGAGAAAGGGTTTTCTCCGAGAAATTCGGAGGGGTCCGTACCCAGTGCGGCTGTCTGCTCCTTGAGGGCTTGGTCGCGTGAGATGTATTCCAGCGACAATACGTACGGTTTTGCCTGCATGCGGCGGCATGCTATGGCGGCTTCGCGGTTGGAGGCGTTGTCGTTGAAGATGACGGTGACGGTAAGGTTCTCCTGTACGTACTTTGACAGATTGTGTGCGGAGAGTCCTATGAAGACTACAAGACCTAACAAAATAAGCACCATCGACGTACTGATACACAGTGTGATGGCGCGCCAGGTCCTGCCTTTGCTGAGCTTCTTGGTTTTCTTTTTTTCAGACATGAATGAGTGTCGTTGTTTGTGTGGGGGCACAATACCCCCAATTTCTGTGCAAAGTTACAAAGAAAACTACCATTGGCAAAGTCTTTAACGTAGGTTAACTAAAAGGTGGTTAGAACTTAAAGGTCAGTTTGCAGAGGAACTGTCTTCCTGCGCGTGGTATGCCGTCTGAGAAGACAGAGCCGATGCAGTACTGGTTGTTTGTGATATTCTTCAGTGAGAGGTCTATGTTGAGCCATTTAGTTTCGTAGCCTAGTCCGCAGCCCAGTGTTATTTGTGGGTTAACGGTCATGTCTTCTATTATATAGCTATAGTCCGCCTCTTCTTCGATGTCTTCGATAGATTTGCTTAACCAGTCTATGGTCTGGTACCATGTCTTGCTTTGTGCGCTTACGGTGGCTCTCAACCAAAGCTTTCCGCCCTGGAAGAACCCTTTGCCTTTTCCTTCGTACGGTGCTCCAGCGAACACGATATTGCCGAAGCAGTGTGGTGTGGAGTATGTGGCTCCGTTGATGAAGGTGTTGTTGTCGGAGGAGAATGAGCGCAGGTATGTGACGTGTCCGGTGGTGTACAGACGTGGTTTGGAATATGTGGTGCTTATCTCTGCTCCAAAAGTGCGTATGTCTCCTGCGTTGACAAAGCAGTTACTTTTGGCTGCGTAATCATTTTCCTTGTCAAAACTGGGTGCGAAGATGATGCGGCTTGTCATCATGTTGTAGAATGCGTTCATCTCCGCCTTGAATGGACTGGACTTTTTGTTGTATGCCAAGGACAGATTGATGGAGTGCATCTTTTCTGCGTCGAGGTCTCCGCCGTTGAGCATAGAGATTCGGCATGCGCGGTAGATGTAAGGTGCGTCCACGAAGCTGTAGCTGTACGCTGCCCGCATGTAGGTGGCTGGCGACAGTTTGAATATAAGTGAGGCGCGAGGCGACAGCATCAGTTTGTTGATGCCGTTGAATCTGTGGTGCATGTCGTATCTGAGACCGGCATTCATCAGGATGTTTGGCGTAAAGATATGCTTCGTCTGTGCATAGGCAGAGTATGTCATCTCGTCGCCGTCGTTGAACAGGGCTCCCAGTTGCGCGCTAGACTTTAAACCGTTTCCGAAGTCGGAGTTCAGGTATGCCTTTGAGTTTGTGACGGTAAAGTGCTCATACTGTAGTCCGGCGGTCAGTGTGCCGGTGCCGAGCAGGTGATAGCCTGTCTGCAGCTGTACTTGTCCGCCGATGGTAAGTGCATTCCATTTCAGTATGGCTGACGTTCCGGATGTTGGGGTTTCATCGTTGCTGCTGTTGTCTTTGGCAACAATGATTGTCTTGATTACTTCTTGGATGAGTGGGGCTATGGTGTCGCCGATGGGGTTATAAAGCATGGAGTTTTCCAGCATTACGTACGCCGCGGCTTGTATGTTGACGTTGCCGAAGTCGTGTGAGTAGTCGATGTTCAGGCGGCTGTTGGTTCGCGACATGCCTGGAGAGTTGCCGTCCTCGTCTTTGTATTTGCCGTAGTCAAAGTTCTTGACATGCTCCAGTGACGGATAAATTCCTTTCACTTCCATGACTGTTTCGTAGTTGGCTACCTGCATGAGGTTTATGTACGGCACTTTTTTGGAGTGCTGCATGTTGAGCGACAGGGTGAAGTCGTTCCATCGTGCCTTAAGTCCTACGTCGTAGGAGGGTTTGCCGTTGTAGCCGTTGGAGTAGAGTACTGCATCGTGGTTGGCGTAGTTGCTGATGTGGTGTGCGAATCCTTTGGTGTAATAGAAGGAGCACCAACCGATGATGTCCATTACATTGTTTCCGCCTCCCACGACAAACGAACCGTTGTAGGTGTGTTGTGTGCCGATTGTGGCGCTGACAGTTCCTCCATTGAGGGATGCGCCCTTCTTCGTTATGATGTTTACGGCGGCAGTGAGAGCGGTGTTGCCGTAGAGGGAGGAAGCAGGTCCGCGCAACACCTCTATTCGCTCAATTTTGTCGAGAGAGTTTCGGAAGTCTAGTCCCTCGGAGTTTGTCGTGTTGCTGTTGATGCGGTGTCCGTCTACGAGGACGAGAATCTTGTCCTGCATGAGTGAGTATGTGCCGTGCATGGCAACGTTGGTCTCCGTTCCCTCTGCCATGGTCATGCCCGGGACGTAGAGGCAGAGCAGCTCTGCCAGCGACTGTGTGCCGGAGTGGTGTATCATCTCTTCCGTGATGAGCGTGACAGGCACCGGAGCTTCCTCTACGGACTCAGCCTGCTTGGAAGCGGTGGTGATGCCTGAAGCGGTGGTCTTCAGCTCAGTTATAATGTCGACGAATCGTTGCGGGTCGCCGTTGTCGGTGGTGTAGTATGGGTTTGAACTGAGTAGTCGCTGGGCGTACTTTGTGGCAGCCTGTGTGTCGCCCTGCTCGAGGGCACAGAGTGCGAGCAGTCGATAGCCATAGGCGTGCATTGCTGTACTGGCGGACGGCAGAAGGTTCTGTACGGTCTGCTGGCACTCTTCGAATTGTCCGTTTTTGTACTGCTCTTCCGCCTGCTCGTAGAGTTCCTGCACATCGGCCTGTGAGGCTTGTGCGTGGATGTCCAATGTAAGGGCCAGTAGTAGCGATATGATGGTGAGTCTTATTTGCATGGGATGCGGAAGGTGATTGTTGTGCCTTGTCCTAGGGTGGAGTCTATGGTCATCTCGCCGTTGTGTTCCTGCGTGATGATGTCGTGTGTTATCTGTATGCCGAGTCCGGTGC
Organism: Alistipes putredinis; assembly: GCA_963602765.1. Taxonomy (GTDB): domain Bacteria; phylum Bacteroidota; class Bacteroidia; order Bacteroidales; family Bacteroidaceae; genus Prevotella. The sequence continues at coordinate 30,813 of CAVCKM010000162.1, forward strand.
CTTCGCCGAGTGGCTTGGTTGTTATTATCTCCTTGCAGAGTTTTGCCTTTACGTCATCGGGTATGCCTCCGCCGTTGTCATTTATGGTGATGGTGAGTGTGGTGTCGTCGCAGTTGGCACTGACGTTAATTGTGGGTATGTAGGTGGTGTTACCTTCTGCTGCGGTGCGTTGTTTTACGGCGTAGCAGGCATTGTTCATCACGTTGATGATGGCTCGCGAGAGGTCTTGTGGTATTACCATTACTTTCGGCATTTCCTCGGGGTATGCCTCGTTGATGGTGACGTTGAACGCCTTGTTCTTGGCCCTCATGGCGTGGTAGGAGAGCCATGTGTATTCGTGCAGCAGGTGTGGGATGTCCATGGGAATTTTCTCTCCCTGCTTTCCGCGCGAGATGAGTAGTATGCCCTGTATGATGCTTGTGGCGCGTTCGCCGTGCTCACGTATTTTGTCCATGTTGGTGGTGAGTGAGTCTGCGATGTCCACGAGATCTGCTGCATCGTCTTCGGAGAGTTTGTCCTGTACGTCTTCGATGATGTCCTTGAGGTCTTTGATGAGCGTGCCGGACATCTTCGCGAAGTTTATCACGAAGTTCAGCGGGTTTTGTATTTCGTGTGCTATGCCCGCGCTGAGCATACCGAGGGATGCCATGCGTTGTAGGTTGCGCAGTTGCAGTTCAAGTTCTTTAGGGTCTCTCATAATATATACTATAATGTTATGAAGAAGTCGGTCTGTCCGTTTGTCGTGGTGAGTTCTATGGTGCCGTGGTGTGCCTGCACCACTTCGCGTGCCAAGTACAGTCCGACGCCTGCGGCTTCGCTTGTTGTCTTTGTGGTGAAGAAGGGGTCGAAGATTTTGTCCCGTATGGCCTCTTCGATTCCTGTGCCGTTGTCGTGGATGGTGATTATGGCAGTGCCGTCTTCGTTTGCGGTGAGTGTCAGTGTCACTTCAGGTTTGTATGTGGCAGAGGTGATCTTTTGTTTTCGTTTAGTCACGGCATATACGCCGTTTGTGATGATGGCGATAAGGGTAGAACAGAACGCCTCTCCGTCCATAGGTTTTACGATGGTCTGCTCGGGCAGATTGGCAGTGATGCTGATGCCCTCGGTGTCCAGTTTGCCTTTGTGGTACTGTACGACGGTGTTCACTGCCTGTTGGCAGATGGCGTTTAGGTCGGTGTCGCGCAGGTCCTTGACAGTGGTATTGAGCATTGCCTCCATGGCTCGCAACATTCGTGTGGTGTTCACTCCGTGCTGCTCAATCTTTTCGAGGTTCTGTTTCATCATCTGGAGTATGTCGAGACAGTCCTCGTAGTTGTCCTCGCCCATGTGTTCCTTTTCGTTTTCGATGTCCTCGGCGAGATCCTCGGCGAGTCCAGAGGAGAGCTTGGCGAAGTTGTTGATGTAGTTGATGGGGTTGAGGATGCGGTCTATGAGTCCCTGCGTTAGTTTGCCAGCGGTGGCTACGCGTTCCATACGCACCAGTTCCGACTGTGCCTTCCTCAGGTTGTTCAGTGCGCTGGAGAGTTCGGAGGTGCGTTCCGAGACGGTGTGTTCCAGTTCTTCTTTTGCCTGCATTAGTTTTCGTGTGCGCCATTTGCCTATAGCCGTGATGCAGGCTGCGATGAGTATCAGGTATAGTCCGATGGCATACCATCGCAGATAGAGAGGGTATTCTTTAAACCAATTCACCTGTGCTGCCGGCGTGGTGCGACCGAACATGTCGCGTGCCACAATTTCTACGGTGGAATTGCCGTAGCTGATGTTGTTGATTCTAAGTTCCTCGTTGCTGTCCCATTCGGACCAGCGGTCGTTGTTGATGCGGTAGCGGTAGACTACGGGTGTGACGGTCACGCGGTCCTTTATGGAGAACGTTATAGTGAGCGAGTTGCAGTCTGAGGGTATCTGCAGTTTCTCAATGAGTTTCTTGGGTTTCATATCCTTTGTGTATCCGCCCCACAGCGTTTCGTTGCCCATGGTGACGTCGCGGATATACAACGGAATGGTCTTTTTGGAGTAGGTGAGGAACGCGTGGCTCTCGGTGCTGATGTCGCAGTAGATGATACCGAACGGTCCGCCCACCATCACTGATTCTTCTGAGTCGCTATAGATATCGTTGATGCTCAGGTGCGCCAGTGGTTTTACCCACAGTTTCAGGGCATTGTAGCGTGGAATACTAGTATTGAGCGTGAGGTCTTTAGAGTTGGCCCCAGTAGTCCATACTCTGCCGTAGATGTCGTCAATCTCCAGTTCGGGTTTTGTGGCGTCTATTCTTCTGCGTCGCAGTATTGGTTTCCTGTTTAGGTTGAGAGGTATTTCCCATCGCTGCCCGTTCACAGTCTCTGCGAAGAGTGATGTACCTTTGTAATGAAGTGTAAGCAGGTTTCCGATGTCCGATATGCGTATGCGCTGCGTTCCGTCCTTCTTGTAGTGGTAAATGCCATCCAACTCTCCGGCGTAGATGTCGTCTTCTGTTTCTCCGAGACATACTGCTGTGGTGTTGTGCGAGTTGAGTCTCTGTATGGTACCGTTGTCCTTGATGCGCAGTGTACCCTCAGACGTTGCTGCGAGCAGTTCGTTTGCTCCGAAGTCTATGATGTCCCAGCATGCGCTTCGTATGCCGTCCACCTGTGTGGCTGTTGTTGTTCCGATGCGGTACAGTCCCTGCAGTGTTCCGGCGTAGAAGGCGCCGTCGAGCTGGTTGATGGCGTAGACCTCTCCGCGCAGTCCCTGTGCCTCGCCGATGTGTGTGAATGAAGAGGGCACTTCTATGGCGAAGATACCGTTGTTCGTGGCGCCCCATAGGGTGTGGTTGCCGTCATAGTATATGGTGTTGATGACGTTGCTACACAGTCCGTCCTTGTCGGTCATGAGTACGCTCATGGAACCGTAGTGGAACAGCAATCCCTCTGCGTGCTTCACTTCTACGTAGTATCCGTTGTCATCGAAGTTTACTGTCTGTTCGTTCTGAAAGCGTATGGCGGTTTTGCAGCGTTTCAGTGAGTTGCCGTTTTTTACGTAGTAGGTAGCTCCCTTGTTTGTATGCACGTAGACCATGTTTCCCCGGCATACCAGTCCGTCCACTTCTCCCAGATGGAAGGTGCTGAGATCCGATACTATGGTGTGCAGGGTGAGTTTGCCGTTGTGGTCAGGCTCCAGATAGCCGAACACGTTGTATCCTCCCACCCATACGCGTCCTTTTTCGTCGCATTCCACCTGAGTGATGCGGCTGATGCCAGGCGTGTGTATTTTTTTTGTTGTGGGTCCCCCGTTGTAGTAGAGTAGTCCTTCGAAGTTTGCCACGAAGACGCTTCCGTAGCCGTCGGTGGTGATGTCGTAGTTGATGGCGTGTGCGTTATAGTCTTTGGGGGAATAGTTGGTGACGAAGGGCAGCCCGTACCCTCTCACCGTCTCAGTGGCATGAAGCGGTGTGGTGCTGCAGAGTATTGACAGCACTGCGGTGAGGATGGTGTTGAGGAGTCTTTTCATCAGTTTATTTGAACGTTCTGTACGGCATGTTGCCGCCCATGAAGTAATCCCATTCGTCGTGGGTGAACTCACGTGTTATGTTGTTCCGGGTCTCTTGTGCGTTCTTGTCAACGGAGATGGTTAGTGTCTTGACGTTTCCGCTGGCGAGTCCGATGTAGAGTATGCTCTGGTCTCTGTTGGATTCTATGGCAAACGGCCATGTGCGGTATTCCACCTTTGAGGGTACGATGATGCCGTTGTTCAGGAAGTCTTTTATGTTCCACAAGCGCACGGTGCGGTCGTATGAAGCCGTGACGACACACCATCCGTAGTCTTTTATCTGCGTGATGGGTGAGGTGTGTGCCGTGCGTATGTTGCAGTGTAGTGTTTTATCGCTGTAGACGTAGATGGTGCCATTGCTGAGACCGAGGATGTGCAGTTTGTGTCGTGGTGCATAGTGGTATGCGGTGATGTCGCCAGCCAGGTTGCTGGCATGAAACGACAGTATCTTTTTCGTCTTGAGGTTTTTGTTGTCGATAGTGGTGGCTTTGTGTTTTGTGTCGAAGACGTAGAAGGTATTGCCATACTTCCCGATGCTGGTTATCTCATTGTCAAATATGCGTGTGCTGAGTACCTTTGTAGCAGTGGAGTCCAGCAGGCACATCTGGTGTTTGCCGGCAGCGAGGATGTTGCCTTCGGGAGTGACGAAGAGGTGTGTCCAGGTATCGTTGGCCATATTTGATGCAGGCAGGAAGACAGGTGTGTACATCTTCTTGCCAGCCAATGGTGCTTTGACGAGTGTACCGTTGCAGTCCAAGGCGTATGCCATGTTGCCGCGGATGCATAACTTTCTGAAGTTGTACGTGTTGTCGTTGATGAGTACTTGTTGGTTGTAGCTGTGCACGTTGCCGTTGGTGTCGTATACTGGGCGGATGAATACGAGTTCGCCGTAGTCGGAGATGACGACGAGTGATTTGCCGTGGCGCACGATGTCTCTGACGCTACCCTTCAGGTGCGTGACGAGTCTCTGTGCCGTATTGGCGTTGTTCAGCAGTGCCGTGAAGATATCTTGTTGGTAGACGTCTCCTTGGTACATCTTCGTAAAATGGTACGAAGAATATGCAAGGAGCGGTGCCAGCGCACGGTTTTGCGTGCCTGACTGTGTTAGGGAAGTCTGTGCTAGGGAACGTCCCAGCGAGCGGTAGAATGAGGTGTCTGCCTGTGCCCGTGCGGCGAGGGCCTCTTCCATGTGGCGGTTGGCTTTCTCTCTCTGGATGTCGGCGAGTACGCGCATGCTGTCTGCCTGTTTTGCGGCGGCGACGGCCTCGTACTGTGCCTTGACGGCGAGTCCGCGTTCCAATTCTGCCTTACCGCGCTCTATGTCTGCCATGCGCGACTGCTCTTCGGCACGTTCGCGCTGGCGGTCGGAGACGAGTCGCTGCTCCATGGCGATGTCGCCCATCTGCTCGCTGATACGTTTTGTGACGATGGCTTCTCGCTCAGCCTCCTGCAGCTTTGTCACCTGTTCCTCAAGGTCGGCAATCTCGCGGTTTGCCCTTTCCGTGCACAACAGGTATGTTATGGCGGAGCTTGCTGCCATCAGTGCGGCAGTGGCGAGTGCAGAGAAACTGGTACGTTTAAGCGTCATGGCATAGTGTGTTGTGTTATAGTCGTTTCAGTACGAGAGTGGTGATGTCGTCGCTCTGTTCGGCACCTTCGGCGTGTTTCTGTACGGCGGCGTTGACAGCAGCGGTAGTCTCTTCCGCTGTCTTGTCGGCAAGGGTGGCGAGGAGGGCTTCCAGTCGTTTCTCTCCAAACAGTTCTCCATTGGCGGAGAAGGCCTCCGTCACACCGTCGGTGAATGTCACGATGGCATCTCCGGGGTTCAGCGTCACGCTGGATGCGTTGAACGGCACGTCGGGCATTACTCCGAGGCAGATGTTACCGCAGCCTGACAGTTCTTCCACCTCGCCGTTGCGGCGCACGATATACGGTGCGTTGTGGCCGGCGTTAACGTAGCGTATCTCGCCCGTCGTGGTGTTGTATATGCCGTAGAAGAGGGTGACGAACATGGAGTCGAAACTCTCCGTTGCCAGTATGGTATTGCTGTCGGCGATGACGGTGGTAGGCTCTATGGCGTTCTTTCCTGCAAAGCGCAGCAGGGTATGGCTGATAGCCATAAAAAGTGCTGCCGGCACACCTTTGCCGCTGACGTCAGCGATGCTGAATCCGAGGTGCTCCTCGTCGATGCGGTAGAGGTCGTAGAAGTCGCCGCCCACGTCCTTGGCGGCTTTCATGGTGGCGTGAACATTGGCTTTTCCGGCGTACTGCTCGAATGGTGGTTGTGGCGGGAAGGTGTGGGGGAGAATAGCCAACTGTATCTCAGCGGCGAGGGCAAGGTCACCCTTGATGTCCACCAGCTGCGTGTGCTCCTTCTGTGTAGATTTGATGAAGTTTATCTCGTCGATAGCCTTGTCGATGGTCAGCTGCAGGTCATCGAGGTCTATGGGCTTCATGGCGAAGTCGAAGGCGCCGTTGTTCATGGCGGTGCGTATGTTGCCCATCTCGCCGTATGCGCTCACCATGATGACCTTCAGGGCAGGATTGTTGCGGTCCTTGAGTTTCTTCAGCAGCGTCAGTCCGTCCATCTCGGGCATGTTGATGTCACTGAGCACGATGTCGATGTCGGGGTGCACCAGCAGCGTTTGCAGTGCCTCGATACCGTTGTGGGCAAAGAAAAATTCGTACTCTCCCTTTCTTATCTTGCGGCGGAAGTACTGCGTCAGCAGCAGTTCCAGGTCCAGTTCGTCGTCTACGCTAAGTATTTTTACGGCCATGATGTTGTTTATTTTAGCTATAAATGAGCTTGATTGAGAGCAAAGGTAGAAAGATTTCTTCAATTTCACAATAAATGTGAACGAAATGTTTGGCTATCTCGCAAATTTTAGATATTTTTGCAACCAATTATCTAATAATGCACGGAGGAACGCAGTTATGCAGACAGTATGTCCTTTGGCATTGCTCCCACATGAGCAGGCCAAGAAATATGGCGACAGAGTCGTGTTTGAGTACAAGAATTTCGGTGGTTCGCAATGGTTGAAAGCCACGTGGAAGGAGTTCTCTGACAGTGTGCGGTGCGTGTCCAACGCATTGCTCAATCTCGGCGTGAAGCCGCAGGAGAACCTTGGCGTCTTCTCGCAGAACGCCCTGCAGTACATGTACACCGATTTCGGCGCATACGGCGTGCGTGCCGCTACCATACCGTTCTACGCCACGAGCAGCGAGCACCAGTTGCAGTACATCATAAATGATGCGCAGATACGTATCGTCTTCGTGGGCGAGCAGGAGCAGTATGACAAGGCTCTGCGCGTGTCTACACTCTGTCCGACGCTGGACCGCATCATTGCGTACGACCCCACCGTGGTGTTCGCACCGCAAGACACGCGGTCGCTCCACTTCGAGGACTTCATGAAACTGGGTGAGGGCACTCCGCGACAGGCTGAGGTGGACCGCCTCGCAGGCGAGTTGAACGACGATGACATCATAAACATACTCTACACCTCCGGCACGACGGGCGAGTCGAAGGGCGTGGTGCTCTCCAGCGGTCAGTATGCTGCAGCGCTGAAGGCCAATGCGGAGTGCGTGCCCGTAGGCGACAAGGACCGCGTGATGGCGTTCCTGCCGATAGCCCATGTCTTCGAACGTGGTTGGGACTATCTGTCGCTCTCGGTGGGTGCTACCGTTATCATCAATACCAATCCGCACGAGGTGCTGGAGTCCATGAAGCAGACACGCCCCACGTGCATGTGTGCCGTGCCGCGTTTCTGGGAGAAGGTCTACACTTCCGTACTCGCTAAGATAGACAAGGCTTCCGTAGCGCAGAAGATGATGATAAAGTCGGCCATCGACATCAGCCACAAGTATAATATAGAATGTAAGGCGTGTGGAAAGCACCCGTCGCTGGCGCTGACTCTCAAATATAATATGGTGAAGAATACCGTCCTCGCCATGGTGCGTAAGCAACTGGGCTTGGACAATCCCAATATCTTCCCGACGGCAGGCGCCGTGGTATCGCCAGAAGTGGAGACGTTCGTACACTGCGTCGGACTCGATATGGTGGTTGGCTACGGACTGACCGAGAGTCTTGCCACCGTCTCCTGCGACCATAAGGGCAAGCCCTTCACCATCGGTTCCGTCGGCAGACCCATCAGCGGCATCGACGTGAAGATAGGCGAGGACAATGAGGTGCTCCTCAAAGGCCCAACCATCACGCGCGGCTACTACAAGCGCGACGAACTGAACCGTCAGGCGTTCACCGAGGACGGATACTTCCGCACGGGCGACGCAGGCTATCTGCGTGATGGAGAGCTATTCCTCACCGAGCGCATTAAGGACCTCTACAAGACCTCCAACGGCAAGTACGTAGCACCGCAGTTGGTGGAGTCGAAGCTGCTCGTCGACAAGTTCATCGAACAGGTGGTCATCGTAGCAGAAGAGCGCAAGTTCGTCTCGGCACTCGTCGTGCCGGCATACAACGTGCTGGAGGAGTTTGCTCACGAGTTCAACATACAGTACGGCGGTCGTGAGGACCTCTGCCGCAATCCCCTCGTCAACCGTATGCTCACCGAGCGCATTGCGACGCTGCAGCAGGGACTCGCCGGCTACGAACAGGTGAAGCGTTTCACGCTGCTCACCGAACCGTTTACGGTGGAGAACGGCGAACTGACCAACACACTCAAGACGCGCCGCAACATTATAATAAAGAGGTATGCAGAGGAGATAGAAAAGATGTATCAAGACTAAAAAGCAATAATGATAACACAGGAACAGCTGAAAGACGTAATGGAACGTGCCGACGCACTGGCACGCTACCTCGACATCGACCGCAAACGCGTGGAGTACGAAGAAGAAGACCTCCGCACGCAAGCCCCAGACTTCTGGGAAGACCCCGAGCGCGCCCGTGCACAGATGAAGGTGGTGGGTGAACTGAAGAAGTGGATAGACGGCTACAACGCCGTGCGCACCACTGCCGATGAGCTGCAGCTCAGCATGGAGTTCTACCGCGACGAGATGGTGACAGAGGAAGAGGTGGACCAGGCGTATGCCGCTGCCATAACTGCCATAGAACAGCTGGAACTGAAGAATATGCTCCGCCAGGAGGAAGACCCCATGGATGCTGTGCTCAAGATAAACTCCGGAGCCGGCGGTACCGAGGCGCAGGACTGGGCGCAGATGCTCATGCGTATGTATATGCGCTGGGCGGAGAAGGGTGGATATAAAGTCACCATCGTCGACCTCCTCGAAGGCGACGAGGCCGGCATCAAGTCCGTCACGATGCAGATAGAGGGCGGCGAGTATGCCTACGGATATCTGAAGTCTGAGAGCGGTGTGCACCGCCTCGTACGCGTCAGTCCGTACAATGCTCAGGGAAAGCGCATGACCAGCTTCGCCTCCGTCTTCGTCACACCGCTCATCGATGACACCATAGAGGTGGAGATAGACCCCTCGCGCATCTCGTGGGATACGTTCCGCTCCAGCGGTGCCGGCGGTCAGAACGTCAACAAGGTGGAGACCGGCGTACGCGTACGCTACATGTATCGGGACCCTGACACGGGCGAGGAAGAGGAAATTCTCATCGCCAACACCGAGAGCCGCAAGCAGCAGCAGAACCGCGAGAACGCCCTCCGACTGCTCAAGTCGCAACTCTACGACCGCGCCATGAAGAAACGTCAGGAGGCGCAGGCTGCCATCGAGGCAAGCAAGATGAAGATAGAGTGGGGCAGCCAGATACGCTCCTACGTCTTCGACGACCGCCGCGTCAAGGACCACCGCACCGGTTTCCAGACCAGCGACGTGGATGCCGTGATGGACGGCAAACTGGACGGGTTCATCAAGGCGTACTTGATGGCAATTCATAATTCATAATTGCCGTTCGGACAGGATATTGCAATAACTAAATACCAATACCACTATGAGAAATAAGACAGCACGCGACGCCAAGCGAAAAGCTTACGCCGAAAAGAAAGAACGAGAAGGACGCAGCGTCATCAACTGGATATTTGGTGCGCTGGTAGCACTTGCGGTACTATATGCCGCATATACCGTCGTGTCCTTAGGATAGGCACGCAAAAGAGAATCCCCTTGGATGCCGCGCGGCAGCGTCCAAGGGGATTTGAGTTAGCAGGCTTCACAAGGTTTTACACCTTAGATATAAGATATAACAGATGGAAATAGAAAGAAAATTCCTCATAGCACGCGACGGCTCCTTCCGCCAGTACGTCACCCGGGCGTACCGCATGGCGCAGGGCTATATGGACGTAAAGGGCGCAACGGTGCGCGTGCGGCTGCGCGCCCAGCTGCTTCCCGACGGAACGGAGCAGGACGCCACGGCATTCCTCACCATCAAAGGACCGTCCGCCGACGGCATCTCACGCTATGAGTTCGAACGCGAGATACCGCTCGACGACGCACGCCAGATGCTCGACCTCTGCCACGGCGGACTCGTCGAGAAGGTGCGCCACATGGTGCCCTTCGAGGGACACACATTTGAAGTGGACGAGTTTCACGGCGACAACGAGGGACTCCTCTTCGCCGAAGTGGAACTGGGCAGCGTTGACGAACAGTTCGCCCGCCCGGCATTCCTGCGCGAGGAAGTGACGGGCGACAAACGCTACTACAACAGCAACCTCCTCGACAACCCCTACAAGAACTGGAAAGAACAAGAGACAAGTAACTTAAAATAAAAACAAAAATCATCCAAACACAAGTGGAAACCAACATCCAAAACCTCTACCAGCTTGACGGCCGTGTACCGGTGGCAAAAGCCATCCCCTTCGGTCTGCAGCACGTACTGGCAATGTTCGTCAGCAACATCACGCCAATCATCATCCTCGCCAACGTCATTGGCCTTGACAGTGAAACCAGCGCCATGCTCATACAGAACTGTATGGTCATCGCCGGCATCGGTACCCTCATCCAGCTCTACCCCGTATGGCGCATCGGCGCAAGGCTGCCTATCGTCATGGGTATCTCCTTCACTTTCCTCTCCCTCGCCATCAGCATCGGCAGCACCTATGGCATGGGCACCATCGTTGGAGCCGTAATCGTGGGTGGTCTCGTGGAGGGTACGCTCGGTCTCTTCGCCAAATACTGGGTACGCCTCGTGCCCCACATCGTTGCCGCCACCGTAGTGACAGCCATCGGATTCTCCCTCCTTCCTATCGGTGCCAACTCCTTCGCCGGCGGTCAGGGCGCAGCCGACTTCGGTAGTGCCAACAACTGGATTGTCGGCACCGTGACACTCCTCTGCTGCCTTGCCTGCCAGGTGTTTGCCAAGGGCTTCCTCCGCTCGCTGTCAGTGCTCGTAGGACTCGTCGTGGGTTACATCCTTGCCGTGTGCATGGGCATGGTGGACTTCAGCGGCATCGCCTCGCGCGGCATTGTCTCACTGCCACACTTCCTGCCCTTCACTCCCGAGTTCAACATCGGCGCCATCCTCTCCTTCGTTGCCGTTTACCTCGTGTCCGCTACGGAGACCATCGGCGACACCTCTGCCCTCTGCAACAGTGCCATCAAGCGCAATCCGCATAAGAAAGAACTTGGCTCAGCCATCTGCTGCGACGGTTATATCAGCACCATCTCCGGTCTCTTCGGCTGTACGCCAATCACCTCCTTCTCGCAGAACGTAGGTCTGGCTGCCATGTCCGGCGTAGTAAACCGCTTCACTATCGCCATGGGTGCCATCATCATGATCATCGGTGGCATCTTCCCCGTTGTGGGCGGTCTGCTCACCACTATTCCGCAGTGCGTCCTCGGCGGTTGCACACTGATGATGTTCGGCAGCATCCTCTGTGCCGGCTTCGACATGGTGGCACGCTCCGGCGGTTCTTCACGCAACAACATCATCGTGGCCCTCTCCCTTAGCGTTGGTCTCGGCTTCACACAGGCAACGGAGATGTTCAACATCTTCCCCGACATGGTACGCACCGTCTTCGCCGACAACTGCGTAGCCGTAGTATTCCTCCTCGCCGTAATCCTCAACCTCGTACTTCCAAAGGGTAAGGACGACCGTGAGAACCCGAAGACAGATGCCGAAGAGGCTTAAAAACACAAAGAATAACCGATAAACAACAATACTCGCACATGAACTTCCTCGAAGAAAAAATCCTTGCAGACGGAACAATTAAACAGGGTAACATATTGAAAGTTGACAACTTTCTCAACCACCAGATTGACGTAGACATCATCCGTCAGATAGCATACGAATTCAAGCGTCGCTTCCGCGGCAAGGAGGTGACGAAGATTCTCACCATCGAAGCCAGCGGCATCGCCATCGCCACCCTTCTCGGCGACCTCTACGACGTGCCCGTAGTCTTCGCAAAGAAGGGCGAGACAGCCAACAGCACCGACGACAAGTACATCTCGCAGGCGTACTCCTTCACCCACAAACGCATGAACAACGTCTTCGTCTCCAAGCCATATATGCTCCCGGGCGAGAAGGTACTCATCGTCGACGACTTCCTCGCAGACGGTCAGGCAATGTCAGCCCTCATCGACATCGTCCACCAGGCAGGTGCCGAGGTAGTAGGACTGGGTGTAGCCATCGAAAAGGGTCAGCAGAACGGCGGCAAGCTCCTCCGCGAGCAGGGCTACCACGTAGAGTCCATAGCCATCATCGACTCCATGGATTGGGAAACCGGCCACATCGAGCTGCGACAAAGCGAGAAATAACGCAGACTTATAAACAAAAAAGTCCCCAGCCACCATGCGGTAGCTGGGGATTTTTTAGTTGTTCTATATTCTTCATTACCACGGTTTTCATGGCAACGAAGGGATGATTTTTTTGATTTCCTCAATTGACAGACCTGCTCCTTGTGCAGCTATTTCCATGGACAATCCAAGGCCGAGTAGTCTTTTTGCCGTGGCTATCTTTTCTTGTTTTTCGCCTTCGGCTATTCCTTTGGCCATTCCTTCGGCTATTCCTTCAGCCTTTCCTTCAGCCTTTCCTTCAGCCTTTCCTTCAGCTATTCCTTCAGCCTTTCCCTCCTGGAATCCTTCGTCTCGGCTTGTGTCGAAGAGGCTCCTCATGTGCCTTACTGATTCCATGTGACGATAGTATGCCTGTCTGTCTTTTGTGGATAGGGAGTCCACACGCAGACGCTCGCGTGCCTCAGACAGTCCTGCGGCGGTGGCGTTGGAACTGATGGAGCCAGTCTTCAGGAACTCTATCCATTCGTCAAGTGGAGTTGTCGCTACCTGGTCGAAATCGTTCACACGCAATACGTAGTACTCCGGGAACAAGTCTCCGGCACTCTTCCGCTTCTTCGGGTCGTGGTCCTTGATGCCGAAGAACTTCTCGTTCTGTCTGGCGGACAGCTTCAGGGTGTCGTGCGGTTCGTGCGCCCCGACAAACTCCGTCTTGCCGTGGTAGACATAGTCCTTGCCCTGCCCAAGTTCGAAGTAGACGATGTTGATGGAGTAGACCTTACGGACATTCTCGTACGGTTTGCCCAGACCGACATACTCGGATATGGCCTTGGACACTCCATAGAGCATGCGATGGAAATAAGCTTGTTCTCTGCTGTTCTGCACCTCGATGATGCACAGCTCCTTGTCCTCGCTCTCCGCCAGGATGTCGACGCGGTTGTACTTGTCGTCCTCGTACTCCTGGTTGCCCTCGCTTTCTAGGAAACACTGTATCTTGAATTTCCTGTTCAATAGGGAAGCCAGAAAGCCCTCCAGCACAACATAGTTCGCCTTGTCGCGCAGCATGCGCTTCATAGCCCAGTCAAACCGTATGTAATTTCCCATATTGCACTACCTTATTATACATTCAACAAATTATCATTTGCAAAAATACATCAATCTTATGGAATTGCCAAGTTTTTCTCAGATTTTATTCATCGGCAGCGTCTTCTGCGTAGCGTAGTGGTCAGTTCGCCTGAGAGCATTGTTAAGTATATCCCTGCCGTTTCATGAGTTTTTGTTGCATATACTTAAAACTTTTTGCAAAAGTAGTAAAAGTTTTAAGTATATGCAAAACTTTTAGCGGTTAACTGTACAAATAGAATTTAGTTTGCCCCTTCTTCGTAGTTCTCCATCCATAGGTTGGTGCCGTCGAAGACGGCGTAGGTGAACTCGTTTATCCAGTCGCCCAGTATCATCATACGGGTGGAGTGGGAGAGCATGAGGTCCAGCTCTATATGACGGTGCCCGAAGATGAGATAGTCGATGTCGGTGTGGGTCTTGATGTAGTCCTTGGCATAGAGGACAAGGTGCTCCTTGTCCTCGCCCATATATGGCGGCTCCTTGCCGTCGGGACGTTTCAGACGCGAGTTCTTAGCCCAATTGAGGCCGAAGCGCATGCCCAGGTCGGGGTGCATCCAGCGGAAGAGCCATTGGCACGTGGGGCTGTGGAACACCTTGCGTATGAACTGGAACTTCTTGTCCGGGTCGCCCAGTCCGTCGCCGTGGGCGAGGTAGAAGGTCTTGTCGTGGAGATGGAGCGTCATGGGGGTGCGGTGGACGGTGACGCCGCATTCCTTCTCGAGGTAGTCGAACGCCCAGATGTCGTGGTTGCCGGTGAAGTAGTGCACCTCCACGCCCATGTCGGTGAGCTCGGAGATCTTGCCAAGGAAGCGTGTGTAGCCTTTGGGCACGACGGTGCGGTATTCGAACCAGAAGTCGAACATGTCGCCGAGCATGTAGACGGCTTCCGCCTGCGTCTTTATCTCGTCGAGGAAACGGACGAGACGGCGTTCATGCATACGGGCGTGGGGAACGGCGAGTGAGCCGAGGTGGGCGTCGCTAAGAAAGTATATCATAGATGTCGTGTTGTCGTTTAGTCCAGACCGAGTTCTACGCGGGCTTCTTCTGTCATCATGGACTTGTCCCATTCTGGCTCGAAGACGAGGTTTACTTCGGCGGAGGTCACGCCCTGTACGGCGGACACCTTCGTGCGCACGTCCTCTATGATGAAGTCGGCGGCGGGGCATGAGGGGGCGGTGAACGTCATGTCGATGTCCAGGTGGCCTTCCATGTCGAGGTCAATCTTGTAGATGAGTCCGAGGTCGTAGATGTTGACGGGTATCTCGGGGTCGAAAACTGTCTGGAGTACTTCGATGATGCGTTGTTCCGCCTGTGTATGTTCTTCCTGTGTCATGAGTGTGTATGGTCTGGAGTGTTAGAGTGTGAGTTTATAGTATATGTGTGGGAGCGTTGTGTAATCAGAGCCTCCCGTTGTGTAATCAGAGCCTCCCGTGGTCGTTGTACGAATAGAAGTTGCCGTCGGTGACGATTAGGTGGTCGGCAAGCATGATGCGCATTATCTTGCATGCGTTGCTGACCTGCTGGGTCAGCTTGTCGTCCTGTCCGCTGGGGTTGACGTTGCCGCTGGGGTGGTTGTGTGCCAGAGCTATGATGGTGGCGTTTGCCTGCAGGGCCTCCTTCATGATGAGCCGCACGTCGACGGCCGTCTCGGTCAGTCCGCCGTGTGAGAGGCGCACGGTGCTGATGTGCCTGAAGTTGTGGTTCATGAGCACGACGAATGCCTCTTCCACGTCGCTGTCTCGCAGGGTGGTGTGGTAGCAGAGGTGTCTGTACAGCTCCTCGGCGGAGTCCAGTTTGGGGTGTTCGGGCATGGCGGACTTCTCGCGCCGTTTGCCCAGCTCGCACGCTGCCGCTATGGTGACGGCCTTTGCCATTCCTATTCCCTTGTAGCTCATGAGTGACTGCAGGGACATGCGGCTGAGGGCGGCGAGGCTGTTGCCGCAGTCGCCGAGCACCTCCTTCATGAGGTCTACGGCGGACTTGTTGGTGCTGCCGGACCCGATGAGTATGGCCAGCAGCTCTGCCGTGGAGAGAGCCTCTGCACCGTGGTTCATGAGTTTCTCGCGCGGACGGTCGTCCTCCGCCCATTGGTTTATGCTCTGCATAGGTAAGCGTGATTGTTGGTGGGGTGTCTGGCCGGGCTACTTGTAGAAGTTCTTTTCGAAGGCCTGGAATTCGTCCTGCCCCTTTACGCAGCGCTTCCACCATGCTTCGAGGAAACCGAAGCCGTAGCCCATCAGTTGGGTGAAGGCGGCGGCTACGCTGAGGTAGCCGATGCGCAGGGAGCGGTGCTGCACGGTGGAGTCGACGAGTATCATTGCCGAGTAGAGCACGATGGGTATCCATGGCATCCAGAAGAGCCACAGCCAGTCGTTGCCGTAGTAGTGGCTCATGGCGCGACCGACGGCTGAGAGTATGACGAGTGTCAGCACGCCTACGGTGAAGACCATCGGCAGGAGGTGTACCAGTTTCATCGTGCCCGGGTGGCGCTTCTCGAGGTTAATGCGTGCTATGCCGCTGTTGTACACCTGTCGGAAGAACTTCTTCAGGTCCGTGCGGCGCTTGTGCCACACCCATGCGTCGGGGAAGAGGCGTGAGGAGTGTCCTGCCTCTATGATGCGGTAGGAGAAGTCGATGTCCTCGCCGAAGCGCATCTTGGAGAATCCGCCGAGTGCCATGTAGACGTCGCGGCGTATGCCCATGTTGTAGGAGCGCGGATAGAAGCGGTCGAGCTTTGCCTGCCCCGACTTCTTGCCTGCCTTGCCGCCGCGTATGCCGCCCGTGGTGAAGAAGGATGTCATGGAGTAGCTGATGGCCTTCTGTACGGGGGTGAACGAGGGGTGGGAGGCGTCGGCGCCGCCAAAGGCATCGCAGGGGGCGGCGGTCAGTTCGGTGTCTACGGCGGTGAGGTATCCGTCGGTGAGCACCACGTCGCTGTCCAGGATGATGAGGTACTCGCCACGAGCATGCTCGGCACCGTAGTTGCGACTCTGGCCTGGACCGGAGTTGTCCTTATAATAATAATGTATAGGCAGGCGGTCTTCGTATCGCTCGCAGACGTCGCCGCATTTTACGGAAGAGCCGTCCTCTACGACGATGACCTCAAAATCGGCATAGGCCTGACGAGTGAGACTGCTGAGCAGTTCGTCCACCTCGTCAGGCCTATTGTATACCGGAATTATAATGCTGTACTTTGGCATTATGCTCCTGTTAAAATGTTGTATCTATTATTCCTTTACGCGCTGCAGGTAGCTGCCGTCGCGTGTGTCCACCTGTACGAGCTCGCCTTCGCTGATGAAGAGAGGTACGCGGATCTCAACGCCAGTCTCGAGAGTGGCAGGCTTGAGGGTGTTGGTGGCGGTGTCGCCCTTGACACCCGGCTCAGAGTGAACGACGCGCAGAACGGTCTTCACTGGCATCTCGGCGTAGAGGACAGTCTCGGTGTCGGCGTCGCTGACAACTTCCACGATGTCGGACTCCTTCATGTATTCAACGCCCGTTACGAGGTCGGCAGGGATAGGAGCCTGGTCGAATGTCTCCTGGTTCATGAAGATGTAGTCCTCGCCCTCCTTGTAGAGGTACTGGTATGGGCGGCGCTCCAGACGTACGTCCTCGAGCTTCTCGCCGATGTTGAAGCGACGCTCGAGCACACGGCCGTCGGCTACGTTCTTCAACTTGATGATCATGATAGTGTTACCCTTGCCTGGCTTGCGGTGCTGGAAGTCGATGCAAACCCAGATGCCGCCGTCCATGCGTACGGCTACACCCTTCTTGATGTCTTGTGAATTAACCATTGTCGTTCTTTTCTTTCTATTTTGTTTTGTAATTATATACGCATAAAACGATGCAAAGGTACAAAAAAAGAAGCGGAAAATTGCTGCAGGACAATATTTTTGCGCTCTAAGATGTGGAAAATCACCGCTTTTCTTGTGTAATTAAAAAGAAATAAGTACCTTTGCACCCCGAATTGCGCAGTGTACTCTGTTGCAACCTTGATTGCTCAGCAACAATAAATAAAAAACAAGATATCTTAAAAACAAAATGAAAAGAACATTTCAGCCACACAATCGCCGTCGCGTGAACAAGCATGGTTTCCGTGAGCGTATGTCAACAAAGAACGGTCGTCGCGTACTGGCTAACCGCCGCGCACATGGCCGCAAGAAGCTCACTGTTAGCGACGAGCACCACGGCAAATAATGCCGCTCCCCGGTAGTGGGAACAGCCATGGGGCATTATATTGCGATAATCAACCTGTCCTCCGGTTCGAAAGAACGGAAGGCAGGTTGTTTTTGTTTATGGGGGCGTTAATTGTCACCAAATATTTTTTTGACGTTAATGGCCATTAATGGACCGCTAATTGTTCATTAATTTTTATTTTGTTATACGGCGAATATCGATTAACGGCTAATTAACGGTCCATTAATGGCAATTAACGTTAAACGGTGTGCTGACTTGTACGTTAATGCCGATTATCTTTTCGTAGACCGAAAAATATTTGTAACTTTGCACGTACTAAGGATTAATACAGGTATTCACGTTAAATCATGGTAAAAGTACAGATTATCAACAAGGGCAAGCAGCCCCTCCCACAATACGCCACACCGCAGAGCGCCGGCCTTGACCTGCGCGCCAACATCGACGAACCATTCACGCTCCGCCCGCTCGAGCGCCGCATCGTACCCACGGGACTCTACATCGCACTGCCCGAAGGCTACGAGGCACAGGTGCGCCCACGCAGCGGACTGGCACTGAAGCACGGCATCACCGTGCTCAACTCCCCCGGCACCATCGATGCCGACTACCGTGGCGAACTCGGCATACTGCTGATAAACCTCTCCAACGAAGACTTTGTAGTCAACCCCGGCGAGCGCGTGGCACAGATGATTGTGGCACGCTGCGAACAGGCGGAACTCGTGCCCGTCGAAGTGCTTGACGAGACGGAGCGCGGAGCTGGCGGCTACGGACATACCGGTGTGAAATAAACCATAGAAGATACAAAGAGCACAGAACGACATGAAAGCATTGAAGTGCCTCATAGTGATGCTCGTGACTTGTTCGCTGCATGCCGTTGCAGTGGACAAGTATACCTACGTCTATACGGAAGCCGTGCGCCAGGGAGCCATGGGCAACGACGTCGACGCCTTCCACCTCTACCGCCGCTGTCTGGACCTCAACCCCGATGCCGGCGAGGTCTACCACGCCCTTGCCTCGTACTACTCCAAGTACGGACAGGACAGCCTGGCCCTTGCCTATCAGAAACGCGCAGTGACCCTGCAGCCCGGCAACACCGAGTTCGGCGAGATGCTGGCACGCAACTACCTCTTCCGCGACAGCATCGACGCTGCCGCCGCCGTCTACGAGAACCTCGTGAAGCAGTTGCCCGAGCGCACCGATTACCTCGAGATGCTCCTGCGCATATACCAGAGCCGGCACGACTACAAGAACATGCTCTCCACGCTCAACCGCATAGAGACGCAGGAGGGACAGTCCGAGACCATCACGCTCAGCAAGATGCAGGCGTACACCAACCTCGACGACCACGCCGGGGCGTACCGCGAACTGAAAAGCCTCATCGACGCACACCCCTTCGACCTCAACCTCAGAGTCATGATGGGCAACTGGCTCTACAGTACAGGCAAGAAAGCCGAGGCACTCAAGACCTTTCAGGGAGTGCTGAAGGAAGAACCCGACAACGCCCAGGGGCAGATGTCCCTCATGGACTACTACCGCATGGAGGGCAACGCCGATGCGGCCGACTCCCTGCTGTACAGCATACTCGTAAATCCGCATACAGACCGAGAGACGCGTCTGGCATCCGTCAAGACGTGGGTGAGCGATGCCGACCACGGCGCAGACTCCCTGCGAGTAATGCAGATGTTCGACCGCGTGCTGTCCTTGCCCGAGAAAGATGCCGACGTGGCAACGATGCGCGCCAGTTATCTGATGATGAAGCAAGCACCCAACGACACCATAAAGAGTGCACTCAGAGAGGTGCTTGCCATCGCCCCCGACAACCTATGGGCACGCCTGACGCTGCTGCAGCAGATGTGGCAGGACAGCATCGACGAGAACGTCATACGCGAATGCCGGATGGCGGTGGAGTACATACCGGACGACCCGGGACTGTACTACTATTTGGCGCTTGCGCAGTACGTCAACAAGCATGCGGACGATGCACGGGCATCACTCTTGCGCGGCATTGACGTGATAAAGAGTGACACGAAGAAAGAGCTGGCTTCCGACATCTACAGTATGCTGGGCGACATATACTACAAGCAAAACCAGGCGGCGAAGGCTTTCGATGCCTACGAGAAGAGTCTGGAGTACACACCAACGCGCTCTCTGACGCTCAACAACTACGCCTACTACCTCTCGCTGCAGAAGGAAAGTCTGAAGAAGGCGGAGCAGATGAGCTACCGTGCCATAACGGCGGAGGCAAACAACCCCACCTACCTCGACACGTACGCCTGGATTCTCTACCAGGAGGGACGCTACGAGGAGGCAAGGATATACATCGACCAGGCGATACGCTGCTACGACACGGACTCCACCGAGGAGGTGTCCGGAGACATCTACGAACATGCCGGAGACATCTACTTCCGCGTGGGACAGCCAGAGCGCGCACGGGAATTCTGGAACAAAGCCCTGCCACTCGGCGTAGAGAAGGAGGCAGCATTGCGCAAAAAGATAAAACGAGGAAAACTATGAAGAAATATGTCACGATAATGGCAGTGGCTGCAATGCTCACGGCATGCGGCACGTCAAAACAAATGGTAAAGGCGCAGCCGCTGGACACGGCTGCGGAGACGACAAATGAGGCAGCCGGGACAGCCCTCAACTTCGTACGCAAGGTGAACGACAACGCCGTATATGCAAAGAATATCAACACGAAGATAGACCTCACCCTCACGGTGGGCGGAAAGCCGTTCTCCGTCAGCGGCAGACTGCAGATGCGTCAGGACGAGGTGATACGCATCACGCTGACCCCGTTCGGACTCATGGAAGTGGGACGCCTGGAGTTTACGCCCAACTACGTGCTCTTGGTCAACCGTATGGACAAACAGTACGTGAAGGCTGAATACAGCAAGGTCAGCTTCCTGAATGCCAACTCCATTGACTTCGCCATGCTGCAGTCCATCTTCTGGAACCGCCTCTTCATTCCAGGTGAGAGCCAACTGAAGGACGGCGACCTGGACAAGTTTGCCGTCAGTTTCGACAATGCAGAAAGTGCAAACGACAACGTCATAGAGCTGAACAGCGGCAAACTCAGCTGCCAGTGGCAGGCTGACAAGAACACCGCGCTGATAGGCAAGACCACACTGACCTACGACAAGGGTGGGGCAGAGGAAGCCACCGTCACGATGCAGTACGGCAACTATACGCCGCTCGGCGTAAAGCATTTCCCCACAACGGAGAACATTGCCTTCGAAGCAAAGCAGCTGAATGGCAAACAGCTGGTACTGTCAATCAACATGAACGGCATCTCCACCGACGGCAACTGGGACGCCCAGACCACCGTCTCTGACAGATACACCGAAATAACCCCCGAGGAATTCTTCGCCAAACTCTCAGGATTCTAAGTAAACAGAAAAAGATAGATGAATCGTTTCCTACTCCTTATAATATCAATGTTGCTGTGCCTCACACCGTGTGACGCACAGAAGAAGTCTACGGCCAAGAAAAAAGCCGCCGCCACTGCGACAACGCGAAAAAAGACCGCCAGAAAGTCCACCAGAAAGGCAGCAAAGGAAACGACACCGACAAACAGTTCCATAAGGGGCTTGCGCAACGAACAGGCACGCATCAAGCAGACCATACGCAAGCAGGAACAGGCACTGCGGGCCAACAAGGCGCAGGTGAAGCAGAAGCTGCAGGACTTGGAGCGCATCAGCACCGACATGAACCGCCACCAGCAGACCATCGACTCCATCAACACCGACATCCGCCGACTCAACGGCGACATCAGTATGCTCTCCACCCAGCTGGACGAGCTGAACTCCCAGCTGGACGAGCGAAAAGCAAGTTACGTGAAGAGTCTGCGCTACATGGCGCACAACCGCCACACCCTGCAGAGCCAGCTCATGTTCATCTTCTCTGCCGACAATTTCCGCCAGATGTTCCGTCGTCTGCGTTTCGTGCGCCAGTATGCCGCCTACCAGCGTACGCAGGGCGTGGCACTCAAGGAGAAGCAGAAGCAGGTGAACGCCAAACGCTCGCAGCTCCACGACGTGCGCGGCGAGAAGAGCGTGATGCTCACCAAAGGCCACCGCGAGCAGAACGCCCTCGCCGCCAAGAAGGACGAGCAACAGAAGATTGTCTCCACGCTGCAAAACCAGCAGAAGACCATACAGGCCGTCATTGACGACCAAAAGAAAAAGGACGCTGCCCTCAACGCCCAGATCGACCGCCTCGTGGCGGAGGAGATAGAGCGTGCCCGCCAGCGTGCCATAGCGGAAGCCAAACGTAAGGCTGAGGCCGCCGCCGAGGCAAAGCGCAAGGCAGAGATAGAGGCACGCAAACGTGCTGAGGCAGAGGCACGCCGCAAGGAGAACGAGCGCCGTCTTGCCGAGGCAAAGGCTCGTGAGGAGCGTGCCAAGGCAGAGGCTGCCGCCAAGGCACGCAGTGCAGCAGAGAAGGCTGAGAGGGAGCGTGCCGAGCAGCGTGCACGTGAGGCAGAGGCAGAGCGTCTGGCCGTAGAGCGCAAGGCGCGTGCCGACGAGGAGCGCAGCCGTCGCGAGATAGAGGAGGCACGCAAGGAGAAGCAGGAGGTAGCCACGTTCTCCAGCGTAGACCGTGCCCTGAGCGGAACGTTCGAGGCCAACAAGGGGCGCATGCCGTTGCCGGTGGCAGGCGGTCGCATAGTGAGCCACTTCGGCCAGCACGGCGTAGAGGGACTCCCCGGCGTTGTGCTCGACAACAAGGGCATCAACATCCTTGGCAGCCGTGGCGCAGCAGCACGCAGCATATTCACGGGCGAGGTGTCCGGTGTAGCCAACGTAGGCGGCTCATGGCTCGTCCTTGTACGCCACGGCGCATACATCTCCGTCTACTGCAACTTGGCCTCCGTCAGCGTTGCGAAGGGTCAGCAGGTCTCCACAGGTCAGACGCTCGGCACGGTAGGACGCGACAACATCCTGCAGTTCCAGTTGCGCAAGGAGCGAGCCAAGCTGAACCCCGAGGCTTGGATAAGATAATTCCCCTTCCCCTTATTCCGTCGTCATGACAACGAGGGTCATTCCTTCGTCGAGGGCACTCTTTATGTCCTTGCTGCCGTTCTGTACTTTGCAGAGGCTCACTTCGTCGCCCTGCACCTCGAGAATCTTTACCTTGCCCAGTTGTCGGCGTGCAGTTTTTCCAGCCACTTGTTTCTCTACGTAGACGGCCATGCGCATGTCTTCCTTAGCGCCTTCCTTCTCTCCGAGGTCTATGTAGATCTCCTTCTGCTTGTCCTTCTTCGCGCGTGCTCCCTCAATGATGTTGGCGGTGAGGGGATAGGCACGGCGGTAGTAGCGGCGAACTTCACGTGTCAGTTCTCTCAACGCCTCTTCCACCGATTCGCTGGATGTTGTAGCCTCTCTTCTGATGACGAATTTCGGACTGTCGTCTATCTGGTTCGTCTTGGCGTCCGTCTGGCAGAGAGTGACGTCCAGATAAGTATCGTAGAGCGTCACGTTCACTTTCTTTGTGACCACCTTGCCGTCTTTGTCTTTCTCCGAAACATCCTTCGTGCCGGTCTTGGTAGCTGTCAATGCCTTGGCCACCACCACCTGCATGGTATAGTCATACTTGTCCGTTTGCATGCCGGAGTACGCATTGGTGCCGTCCGTCACCCTTATTCGGTAACTCCTGGTAAGGCCGTTTATTATGGCCGTCACAATGCCCGTTGCATCGTCAAAGGGCGTTTCGCTGTTTATCTCAACCGAGCGGTTGTTGAGGAACGCATTGGCTAATTGTCCCAATGTAGTCCCCACGTCCGTTTTCTTCTTTTCCGTCCGATGGGTCTCGTACTGCACATTGTTCAGCAAGGCCGTGTAAATCTGGTTGCGGTCTGTCGTCTCCTGTCCCGCAGCTGCCGTTGTCTCTTGCGCCACCGTTGTGGCGACGTAAGAGACAAAGAGTGCAGCGGCGATAAATAATCTTTTCAGTTTCATTCTTCTTAAGGTGTGTCCTATAAATTAGTTTTGCTGGATTTTGAGACTATTTTCGAGCCCATATCCATATTATTTTGTTGTTTGTTACGGTGGTAATTTATAGAGTCCACCTTTAGAAAATGTAGTACACTCCTGCGGTGATGGAGATAGGTTTGTTGTACTGGTAGTCCTTTGTCGCCTGATACTGCTTCTTCTTGCTCACAACGCTGTAGTAGTAGCGTCCCTCTATCTGTGCAGCCCAGTGGCTGTGGAAGCGGTACTCCACGCCGATGCCCCCGACGTATCCGAAGTCCCAGCGCTGGTCGCGGATGCTGTTCAGCTCCACGCTGGTGTCAATGTTCATATTGACGTTTGTTATCCCCAAATCCTGGATCTCTCCCTCGCAATGACTGCTTAGCCAGTAGCCGCCGTATACGCCGACATTGGCGAAGCCGCGCAGTTTGCTGCCTCCGAAGCTGAAGGAAGCCATGACGGGCAGGGTGAGATAGTTGTCGCGGTAGTTGCAGTCGTACGTAATCTCGGTGCGTCGCTGTGTATAGCCTCGCTGCTGGAAGGTGAGGTCAGCGCGTACGCCCAGCCAGTCGTAGAAGTCGTACTGTCCAGAGATGCCGGCCTGCACGCCCCACCGCTTGTCGTAACGCCAGTCGTACTGGTGCTGTGTGTCTATCTTCAACTGATTGTTCACGGCGCCCACGGTAGCACCCAAGCGCCACTGTGCCATAACGTTGCAGGTTGTCATTATTATTGCAGCCAAAGCTATAGTTCGAAGTATCTTCATAGTCGTTTCGTTGTTTTTTTGTGAATAGCTTCTTTTTGTGTTTTTTACACGTTACTTGCCTGTACGGATGTACTCCAAAGCACGTTCGAACTGGCTGTCGCGGCCAGTGTCGTTGTACAATGTGTGATCGAACGGCACTTCAATGTCCGGTGTGATACCTTTGCTCTCTATATTTCCGATTCCGCCGTCGTAGTATGTTACGCACTCAGGAATGTAAGCATATACAGCAGTTTGATTTTCAATTCCAATAGTACCCGAATAATTGGTTTTAGTGTAGTTTACACTATTCCAAAGTGTTGCTCCAGCACCTGCAGTTCTTGTGCCTATAGATATACCATTGTCATGTAGCTTTACTGCAGCAGTAGTAAATTCTGCGCATGACCCTGTCGCAATATTCGTCAATATAGCTATTGGCTCTGTAATATCTTCCGAGTTAGTACCCAAGCATGGTAAATAGAATGGAGTTGGTACAGCGTAGTCAAGTCGACCTGTTCCGTTCTTTCTTTTGCATGTTCCAATCTGAAATTTGTCCCCCTTGAAGAGTAATCCAGCGAAGTTCTTCAGATTATCAGTACTTCCTCCGCGGTTACCTCTGACATCAAGTATTACTCCCTTCAGCTTTCCTTCTTTATGCAATTGATAGACTTTGTTATACCATTTATTTATCATAGTATAGAAGGCTTTAGGGATTGTTTCGTAAACGTTAGAATTATCCCCAGACATATTAACTTGTCCAGGCCAGTTCAAAAAACTACTCAACCAAAAATATGCGATGTTATCCTTAGTGAAGAACATCTGCATTTTAGCATAGTCGAAGTCGAGTGAGTATAGATTATAATTCCGTTTTATGTCAGCAAAGTCTGTATTCTTGAACACACATTCATTGAATGTCTCGGCAAAAACAGATGTATTGTCTTTTGATGCTGTATCAATAGACAGGATGAGATTCATGCATCTCTCCAGCCTCTCTTTGTAATCTGTCTCTTCTTGACTTGTTGGTACTAATAGGTCTGCGTCCCTCTGCATTTGTGGCAAGATAGTACCTATCAGTATATTGCGTGCTATTTCATTTCCGTCAAATTTGCTGATGTCGTCAGGTACATCTTCTTGCGACGCAAAGTAGCACTTGTTGAAAGGAGTAAAATATTTCTCTTCTGGAGTACAATCTTTTCTTTGGTTTGAACGCATGCCATTTGGGTAGATTAAGAGATTTTCTTTTGTGTAACGATCTTTATAAATTAGATGCGTATGCCCATCGTGCAAGGAGTCAAAGGCAGAGTGGAATAGCTCCAATACCTCTGCAGCAATAGCTTTTCCAGCGGTAGAGTCAGGGCTGAGTTTTCCTTGACTTGCCAGTGTGTCAAACTTGGCGTCCAATGCTACGATCTGCGGACGGGTAATGGCGTTCACTTCATCCCAGTCGATAGTCTCGGTCTCCCAACCAACGTAGTTCTGGTTATACCCGTTCCACAGAACATCCCACATTTCTGTATAGGACATATTTTCATGTATCCTGTAGTCTAGGCCATTGATATTTCCAAGAATCTCGTCGCTCTCCTGCTGACAACTTGCAAAGAGTGTCGTTGCCACTGTGGCAAGGGCGACACAAAGTTTCGTAATCGTCTGTTTCATTCTTCTTCAGTATTTTACATTAGACATTTACCAGATGTGCGTACGCTTCTCCGGCTTGAGGTAGTTCTTGTCGCCCCACTGCACGTCGTATAGCTCATACCAACGGTTGCAGTTCATGGTCGGACCGAGTATGCGGGTATAGCCGTTGGCGTGTTCGTCATTAGCAAGTTGCCATTGGTTAGATTCTACACTGTACTTGTTTCGTTGTAAGTTGGCAAATGCTTGGAAGAAGCGTTTCTGTTGCTTTGTGAGTTCGTCGCCATAGTAGCCTTGTTTCTCCAACTTTTCTGTGTATGCCTGTAGGGCAATCTCCAGTCCTCCGAGGTCGGCAATGTTCTCGCCAAGAGTCTTCTCGCCGTTTGCGAAGGTGCTTCCAGGACAATCCATATAGCCTGGCAAGTGGTTGTAGCAGTCAACGAGCAGTTTGGTGCGTTCGTCGTACTCCTGCTTGTCGGACACTGTCCACCAGTTGGCGTCTTCACCAGTCGGACCGTATAAAGCACCATTGTTGTCAAATCCGTGGGTTATCTCGTGCCCTAGAACCGTGCCAATTGCATAAAGGGTGGCATCTGAGTTCTCGCTGGAGTAGTACGGACTCATTACGAACGGTGCAAATATGGAAGCGGTGTTGACCGACCAGTAATTAAAACAATTGACGGTATATGTTGGGTTGTCATCGATAATATTGAAGTTCATCATGTCTTCTCTGGCACTGTGCGACAGGAATTCTTTCTTCAGATTGCCGTCTGTCTGTCGTAATATCTGCATATCCTCGTAGAGGGAGTTTCCTTTCAGCTCTGGGAAGCCTGCACTGAGCCAGTTGTCGGGATATAGGGCATAGCACTTCATTGCAGACAGTTTCTCCTTTGCTGCCTGCTTCGTGGTTGAGCTCATCCATGTCAGTTGGTCTATTCGCGATGCAAAGGCAGTTCTCAAGTCTTCCATCATATCGATTACCATGTCGTGCATTTCCGCCGTGCAATACTTTTCGCAGAAAGCCTTGCTCAGCGGATATCTGAGCAGTGGGTTAACAGCGTTGTAGATGAATGCTTCGTTGCTATATTGGTAGTTATTAAGGAACTGATTGTAGGCGTTTCGTGATACCAGCAGTATGTCAGCAGCCTCGTGGCATATCATCATGTCGACAATATGCATAGCGTTCTTTCCTATAAGATTTCCAATGGTGTCGACTTGGTTAGGATAGATTGAACTGGCATCTACGCTGAGTCCCTGACAGAAGGCATTGACAATTTCTACACAGTTTAGGTCTCCGTCAGAGGCAGACACAGCACTTTTATTGTCAAAGTCTTGTACAAGTCCGTCTGTGACCACCTTTTGTGCATCTTCCTCTTCCAGCCCAAGTTGTATAAGCCACTCAGTAAAGGTCTGTCGATTGTAAGGACCATCGGATAACATCACAATGTCTGACGCACACTGTTGAGTTGATGAAGAATTACGACTAATATAATATTTGCAACTATTTCCCAAAGGAGTTATTTTAAGAACGAGTGAACTTCTCTTGCCTGAAGCCAAAAACTTGCCCAGTTCTGTGGCAATGCCTGTTGTGGACGGATTTCTTCTCAATTCTATTAAGTTGCTGATATTCTGCCGCAACTGCGCCATACCGTCTTCGTCCTCTCCAAGGCTGGCAACTTCTTGTTTGATCAGCTGTAGTTCCTTTAGATCCAGTTCATTTACCTTCTTGCTTTTCTCTGCGTCAGCTTCGGCACCGATACCCACGTATCCGTTGGTAATTACTCCTTGTGCGTCATACCACTTTCCCCAGCAGTAGCGTGCGAAGTCGTCGCCAGGTTTTACGCTGGTGTCCATGTTTGCGTCAAGGTTCCACTGCTTAGGGTCGACGGTGGATGGTGTAACTTCTTCCGCTACGTCGTCACTGCAGGCGGAGAACGTTAGAGTCGTCATTGTACTGCAGAGTACGACACCGAGCATTGTGAGAGACTTTCTTACTTTTCCTACGCAATCAAAAAGTGTTTTTTTCATAACTGAAACTGTTTTGGTGTTTGGAGCAGCTTCTATACCCCAAACGATTAATAATGTGAAGAACATCTACGAATCCTTCTCACACTTCGACAAGGATTGATGTCCTGCCGCAAAGTTATGAAAAAACAACAAAAGAAAGGCTATTTTTTTTTTTTTTTGATAAAATGCCCCAAATGTCGCCAACTTTTAACGTTGCTTAACGGGATGGGCGGTTGTTTCCGTGCGTTTAAGCGTGATTGCCTGACGACGTTTTCGGTTGATGCTTTAGTCATAGGCAGTCCAATTTGTTGTACCAACATTTTGAACAGTTACTTATTTTCCTACTTTTTATTTGCGTTATTCCTTAATTTGCACTATCTTTGCATTGAAATCATCCATTCCTCCATCTGTATATGAAGTATCTCGACCCAAAAGCAGACTTGACGTTCAAACGTATCTTCGGTGAGCATGAGGACTTGC
>CAVCKM010000163.1:0-7105 GCA_963602765.1 Alistipes putredinis
GTGCGGAATGACGTAGGCGCTTAGGAAGTACGACATTACAGAAATTATGATGCAGGAAATCATGTACGGTCTCATGAGTCGCTTGAAGCTGACTCCTGCAGCCATGATGGAGATAATCTCGCTGTTGCCTGCCATTTTTGAGGTAAAGAAGATGACAGCAATGAAGACGAAGAGCGGCGAGAAGAGGTTTGCGAAGTATGGCACGAAGTTGAGGTAGTAGTCGACAACGATAGCCTTCCACGGTGCCTGATACTGTATGAATTTGCTGAGGTTCTCGTTGACGTCGATAACGATGGAGATGCTCAGGATGAGTGCTATGGAGTAGAAGTACGTACCGATGAACTTACCAATGATGTACCTGTCCAGCCTGCCGAGAGGTATGAGTCTCGCCATGTTGGGCAGGTGTATGTTTGGTCTGTGTAGTCTGAACTTCTTAGTCATTATTTGGATTCTGTAAGTTGCACAATGTGTGATTATATTCTGCGTTGCATGTTGTCGGTGACGCTTTTCATCCAAGTGGCGTAGTCTCCTGCGATGATGTGTCTGCGTGCGTCTCCGACGAGTCTGAGGTAGAAGCTGAGGTTGTGTATGGAGGCTATCTGCAGTGCAAGGTATTCCTGTGCTTTAAAGAGGTGGTGCAGGTATGCTTTCGTTGTTACCTTGTCGATGTCGCATCCGTCGGGGTCGATGGGTGTGAAGTCGTCCTCCCACTTCTTGTTCTTCATGTTCATCGTTCCTTCGTAGGTGAAGAGAAGTGCGTTTCGCCCGTTGCGTGTAGGCATTACGCAGTCCATCATGTCCACTCCTCGTGCTATGTTTTCGAGGATGTTCCATGGCGTTCCCACTCCCATGAGGTAGCGTGGCTTGTCTTTGGGCAGAATTTCGTTGACGACTTCCACCATTTCGTACATTACCTCTGTCGGTTCTCCCACGGCCAGTCCTCCGATGGCGTTTCCGTCGCATTCTTTGTCTGCGACGAACTTTGCCGACTCCTGTCTCAGGTCCTTGTATGTGCATCCCTGTACGATTGGGAAGAGCGACTGAGAGTGTCCGTAAAGCGGTTCTGTCTCATTAAAGCGTTTCACGCACCTGTCGAGCCATCTTTCTGTGAGAGAGAGGCTTTTGCGTGCGTAGTGCCAGTCTGATTGTCCTGGTGGACATTCGTCGAACGCCATCATGATGTCTGCTCCAATGATGCGTTGTGTGTCCATGACGCTCTCTGGAGTGAAGAAATGCTTTGAGCCGTCGATGTGACTGCGGAATTCACAACCGTCTTCCTTTATCTTGCGTATTCCTGTCAGTGAGAACACCTGGAACCCTCCGCTGTCGGTAAGTATCGGTCTGTCCCAGCCGATAAACTTGTGCAGTCCTCCGGCCCGCCGTAGTATGTCGAGTCCCGGGCGTAGGTACAGGTGGTACGTGTTTCCGAGTATAATCTGTGCGAGCACTTGCCGTTTGAGTTCCTCGAAGTGTACCGCCTTTACTGATCCAACCGTACCGACTGGCATGAAGATAGGTGTGAGGATTTCGCCATGGTCTGTGGTGATTTTTCCTGCACGAGCCTGCGAGCCTGGGTCGGTGTGTTGTAGTTCGAATTTCATGTATGTGTGTCTTAATCTTGTGTTCTCTTATGCCGTGGCCTCTTTGGACTTTTCTTCTGGCACGGTGAGTTTGATTGGGTTTTTGACTATTTCGTTTGTCAGGGCGAAGTCCCATACGTCGTTGACGTTTTCGACGTAGTGGAATGTTACTCCCTTCAGGTATTCGGGTGCAATTTCCTCTATGTCCTTCTGGTTTGCGGAGCAGAGGAGAATGTCCGTAATTCCTGCGCGTTTAGCTGCGAGTATTTTCTCTTTGATTCCGCCTACGGGCAGTACCTTTCCTCTTAGAGTAATCTCTCCCGTCATGGCAACGTTCTTGCGCACCTTTCGCTGCGTGAGCGCCGATGCGATGCTTGTTGCAATGGTGATTCCTGCAGACGGTCCGTCCTTAGGCGTTGCGCCTTCGGGTACGTGTATGTGAATGTTCCAGTTGTCGAAGACGCGTGGGTCAATGTTGATGTCAGCCGCATGCGCCTTGACGTATTCCAGCGCAATGACAGCACTTTCCTTCATCACGTCGCCGAGGTTTCCCGTGAGTGTCAGCTTTCCCGCCTTTCCTTTGCTGAGGCTTGTCTCGATGAAGAGGATTTCTCCTCCGACGGAAGTCCACGCCAATCCCGTGACTACGCCTGCATAGTCATTTCCCTGGTAGATATCTCGGTAGAACGGCGGTTTTCCCAGCAGTCCTTCGATGTCGTTCTTTCCAATCTTGGCGTTTTCGATGTTGCCGTTGATTTGCAGTTGGAAAGCGAGTTTTCGCAGTAGTTTGTTTATCTGCTTCTCGAGTTGTCGTACTCCGCTCTCTCGCGTGTACTTTTCTATAATGGTCTCGAGTGCGGCCTTATTGACGATTACGGCAGGCGTAGCCTTGTCCATGCCCGTCTTTTCCTTTTCGCGTGGCAGCAGGTGTCGGCGTGCTATTTCGACCTTTTCCTCTGTGGTGTAGCCAGAGACTTCTATTATCTCCATTCGGTCTCTTAGCGGTCCGGGTATGGTAGAGAGGTCGTTTGCCGTGGCGATGAACATAACCTTTGAGAGGTCGTAATCCATGTCGAGGAAGTTGTCGTGGAAGGCGCTGTTCTGCTCGGGGTCGAGGACTTCGAGGAGAGCCGACGAGGGGTCTCCGTTGTGTGTGCTTTGCGTCACCTTGTCTATCTCGTCGAGTATAAAGACGGGGTTGCCCGTGCCTGCTTTTTCTATGTTCTTGATAATGCGTCCCACCATGGCGCCGATGTATGTTCGCCGATGTCCTCGTATCTCGGCTTCGTCGTGGAGTCCGCCGAGCGACATTCTCACGTATTTACGGTTGAGTGCGTCAGCAATGCTCTTTCCGAGACTCGTCTTTCCTACTCCTGGAGGTCCGTATAGGCAGAGTATGGGCGAGCGCAGGTTTCCTCTCAGTGCGATGACGGCGATGTGCTCGAGGATGCGCTGCTTCACCTTGTCCATGCCGTAATGGTCGCGGTTTAGGATTCTTTGTGCCCTATTAAGGTCGAGGTTGTCTTTTGTGTATTTTTCCCACGGCAGGTCTACCACCTGCTGCAGGTAGTTGAGTTGTATATTGTAGTCGGCGCTTTGTGGGTTTATTTGTTCGAGTCGCGCCAGCTCTTTGTTGAATTTCTCCTCGATTGTTTCAGGCCATTTGAGCAGTGCTGCTTTCTCGCATATTTCCTCCACCTCGGGCGTGCGTGGGGCTTGGTTTCCCAGTTCGCGGTTGATGCTTTTTATTTCCTCCCGCAGGAAGTAGTTTCGCTGGTCGCGGTCTATGGATCGTTGTGTGCGGTTGTGTATTTTTATTCGTATGTTTGCGTACTCTATCAGTTCGTTCACATTTTCGAGCAGCATCAAGGCTCGGAGTTTGTAGTCGTTTACGTCGAGCAGCTTCATTCTCTCGGCGAGATTCTTGAGCGGTATGCGGAAAGCGAGCTGGTTGATGAAGAATCTGTCGTCAGCTGCGCTGATGAGCGCCATTTTGAGTTCGAAGGCGTTTTCTTCGGACTTTTCGATGAACTCGTGGGTTTTCTCTCGCAGTTGCTTCATTGTAGTCTCGAACTCCACGCTGTTCTCCTGTAGTTCTATTTCCGGCTTAGCCTCGACGATTGCCGTGAGGTACGGTTGTTGCTTTACGATAGCCTGTATGGTGCATCGTACGAGTGGCTGTGCTATGAGTAGCTTTTTGTTGTCCGTTCCAGGCATTTCCATCAGTTGTATGAACTGGCAGATGACTCCTGTGGCGTAGAGGTCATCCAGGGTAGGTTCCTCTACGCTGTCGTCCTTTTGGCAGAATATGGCGAATTGCTTTGTTGGGTGATCCTGCAGGTATTTGACGAGTTTGTGTGACGTTTTCCGTCCTATTGTAATGGATGCTGGCACTGCGGGGAATGGTACGAGGTTCCGTGCGGTGAGTACGGGCATTTCGCCGTCTTTTCCGAGAGTGAACAGTTTGCTGATGTCTCCGCCTACTTCTGCCACCATGTGTATTCCTTCAGAGGCGGTGGACGACTGGTTGAGGTGTTCGAACATATCGTTATACTTGCTCATTGTGTGTTGTAGTGGTGTCGTATTTCTTTACTTTTTTTTCTTTAGTCTTAATGCCGGGATGTTGAGTTCTTCCCCTGCGTTGACGCTCTTACGTCCATTGTTGACGGCTTCGACGTAACATTCCATGTCTGGGCCGAGATAATATTTTGAGATGCTCTCCAGCGTCTGCCCTTTCTTTACTTTGACGGTCTGTGCGACTCCTGTTATTACGTAAGCTCCCGTACGCACTCGTGGGTCTGCTGCATAGGAGGAAGTGGTGCGTGCTGTAGTGTCCCGGGGTGCTGCCGTCGTGTCCTTTTTGGCCTGCGTAGGAGTAGCTGCCTGTGGGTTTTGTATTGTATCCTTTTGAGCGGTCTGAGGTTTTTGCTTCGTTGACGTAGCTTTCTTTGTCACCGTAGTTTTGGCAGGCAGCGTTGTTTTGGTTTGATTAGCCGTGCCTCCCATCCAGTTTTCTTCGGAGGCGTAGTAGCCGGCGAAGAATGCCACGGCAGCTACCAGGATGTTTATCATGATTGCCACATAGATAAAGTAGTTTCTGCAGTTCTTTCTTACTACGGG
This sequence comes from Alistipes putredinis, assembly GCA_963602765.1. GTDB lineage: Bacteria > Bacteroidota > Bacteroidia > Bacteroidales > Bacteroidaceae > Prevotella. The sequence goes on from CAVCKM010000163.1 coordinate 4,701, forward strand.
GCACGTCGGTTCTTCCAGCTCCTCCAGTTCTTCCGGCTTTTCTGGTTCTTCCGGTTCTTCCAGCTCCTCCGGTTCTTCCGCCTCTTCCGCCTCTTCCTGTTCTTCCGCCTCTTGACTTAATGTTTCCTGTTCAACAGTCTCTTCTGTCCGGCAGTTTTCGACGGTCGGTTCTTCTTCGGTCGGTTCTTCTTCGGTCGGTTCTTCGTCATTCTGCAGTTCGTCTTCGGAAGCGTCGTCCATGGCGGTGTCGTCGTCGAGAATTACCGTTTCGAATTGTGCAAAAGGTTTGTTGACCACATCCTTCATGAGTGCGTCAGGTAGGAAGTTTACTTTGTCGTGTCCTGCGATGTTGACTTTTTCTCCCGTATTGACGTTGACGCTGATGCGGTCTTTGACACTCTGTAGTTTGAACGTACCGAAGCTTTTAATCTTTACGATACGTTCTGCGAGCAGTCCCTCGTTTACGGTGTCCACGAGCTGTTGCAGGAATATTTCCGCGTCCTCCAGCGGGATGCCGTGCTTTGCGGCGAGTGTCTTGGCTATGTCCTTTGTAGTAATCATGAATGCTGGCTATTCGCTTTGGCTTTGTTGCTCTTGGTTTGACGCATCGATGGATTTGATTTTTCCTTTCAGGGAGTCGACGGGTTTGAAGTTGACCACCAGTTTTGGCGGCACGAGCATCTTCTGCTTTGTCGCGGGATTGAGGATGACGCGTTCCTGACGTTTCTTGACGTCGAAAGTGCCCAGTCCGTTGAGTGTGACCGCCTCTCCTTCGGCAACGTTGTCGATAACCGAACATACAGCCGTGTGCAGCATGTTTCTCACGTCTTCAGTCCGGTAGTTGGTTTTTCGCGTCAGTGCGGTAACGAATTCTTTGTAGTTCATATCAGTGTAGTGGCGTAGAGGTCGAACTCTTCGGCTCCTGTTATCTTGACATTATAGAAGCACCCTTTTCTCAGTCTTTTCTCGGCTGCAGGGATAAGTATTTCGGGGTCAACCTCCGGCGAGGAGTACTCGGAGCGTCCCACATACCAGTCTCCTTCCCTGCGGTCTACGATGACTTGCGTCTGCTCCCCTATCCTCTCTGCCATTATTTCGGCCGAGATGCGCTGTTGCACCCTCATGAGCTTGTCCAGTCGTGCCTGTTTGACCTCTGCAGGCACGTCGTCCTTATAGTTCTGTGCGCTGTATGTGCCCTCTTCTTCCGAATACGTGAAGGCTCCCATGCGTTCGAAGCGCGCCCATTTTACGAAGTCTATGAGTTCCTGGAAGTCCTCGTCAGTCTCTCCGGGGAATCCCACCATAAGCGTTGTGCGTAGGGCTATTCCCGGCACTTTCTGCCGAAGTTGCTCGACGAGGTGCATTGTCTCAGCCTTCGTCGTGTTTCGGCGCATTCGCGTGAGCATATTGTCAGAGATGTGCTGCAGGGCGATGTCCAGATATCGGCAGACGTTCTTCTTCTCCCTCATGACGTCGAGCAGTTCGAAGGGGAACTGGTTTGGGTACGCATAGTGTAGTCTTATCCACTTCACGCCTTTTATGTCTGCCATGCGGCTTATAAGGTCGGCGATGTGTCGTTTGCCGTCGGTGTCGACGCCGTAGTAGGTCAGTTCCTGTGCTATTATCTGAAACTCCTTCACGCCCTCTTCGACGCGTTGTCGCACCTCGTTGAGGATGTCGTCTGCGGGGCGGCTCTGGTGCCTTCCCGTTATGATGGGAATGGCGCAATAGGCGCAATGTCGGTCGCACCCCTCTGAAATCTTCACGTAGCAGTAGTGGGCATTCTTCTTTTTCTCCACTATGAGTCCGTGTTTGACAGGAGAGTTCTCGCGAGCAATGTCAGCGGCAAGAGCCTTGTAGTCGAACTTGCCGTAGTAACGGTCTACGCCAGGCAGTTCTTCCTCCAGTTCTTCCTTGTATCTTTGCGAGAGGCATCCCATGACGTAGAGTCGTTTGATTTGCTTTTGCTTTTTAGCCTCCACGAACTGCAGTATCGTGTCGATGCTCTCCTGTTTTGCGTCTTCGATAAATCCGCACGTGTTGATGACTACCACTTCGCCTTCCACCTCCTGTGCGTCGAGCACGCAGTGGTAGCCGTTTTTTTGGAAGAGGCGCTGCAGGCTCTCGCTGTCCACGAGATTCTTTGAGCACCCCATCGTTATTATGTCTATCTGTTTTATCTTCACGAATATAAAGTTGTTTATGTAAGGTGTAAAAAATAACTTGAGCAGCTTTGTACTTGTACGGGCTGAAAGCCCAACCACTTCATAGCCCAGGGCAACGCCCTGGGTTTTGTTTGCATATATCTACGCGCCCTGTAAGGGCAAAAGTCTATAGTCTGGTGCATTTGGTCTATGCACTTTTGCCCTTACAGGGCGGTGGTTGAATGTCCGATGTACCCAGGG
>CAVCKM010000164.1:0-3587 GCA_963602765.1 Alistipes putredinis
TCGCCGTAGTCGCGCACGAAGCCATCCATCGCCACGCCGAGGTAGAAATCGAATTTCTCTTCAAGGCGTTCGAGGTTGCCGCCGACTTGTGAGAAGTCGAGGTGGAGCACCTGGAAACTGTTGCGCAACGGCGTGGGGTGCTTGCCAATCCACAGATTGCCGAACAGCTCTTCAAACCTGTCCTTCTTGCGTATGTCATAGTAGGCGTGGAGCATACTGAGGAATATGCTCTTGCCGAAACGTCGCGGACGGATGAAGAAGAGGTTGCTTGCCTCCTTCTCCAGTTTGGGCAAATACATCGTCTTGTCCACATAATACATGTCGTCACGTCTGACTCTACAGAAATCAGATATACCGTAAGGCACTTCCTTTATGTTCTCTTGTTCCATAGCTTTGTCTGGTTTATGTTCTGTGCAAAGTTACGGAATGTTTTCCAAACGCGCAAAAATAGTAGGGGAAAAGATTGTAGGGACGCTAATGGGCTGAGTTTCTTGGACGTTAATTGGCGTAAAAAATCTCATTGGCGTGAAAGAAGAAAGGGGCTGCGGTGTAATCACTGCAGCCCCTTGTGGGTCAAACTTTCCTGAGTTAACAGGAGCGTTGAAGCGTTGTCTTACAGGCTGATAGCCTCGTTAGGACAAACGTCAGCGCAGGTACCGCACTCTGTGCAAGCGTCTGGGTTGATAGAGTAGATATCACCTGCTGAGATAGCCTCAGATGGACACTCGTCGATACATGTTCCACATGCGATACAATCGCTACCAATTACGTAAGCCATAGTTCAATAATGTTTTAAAGTTTATAATGTTTTTGTTTGTTCTTAATTGTGATGCAAAGGTACAAACTTTTTCGGATATACCTACAATTAGGTAGACTTTTTTTGCTCCGCCCCCGTTTTTTATACTCTTTTAAGAGGATTTCGCCCTTTTCGGGGCAATTTTCGGGGCACTTTAGCGTTTTAAGGACAAAAAAGGATACTCACAAATGATTACGACCGCTTCCATGGCGCACCGCGCCTACACCTTATTATATATAGCAGCCCTGACAGCAGGTCTGCTGTGCCCTACCCTGCTCCACGCCCAGGAGCACACGGTGCAGAACCGTCCTTATACCGACCTGCGACCGCTGCACTTCGGCATCGTGGCAGGCGCGAACATGCAGGACACGAAGTTCGGCAACGTCGGGGAACAGGTGATAACGTACCAGGACGGCACGCAGGCGCAGTCGCTCGTGACGTGCGACCAGTCGTCGTGGAGTATGGGTTTCAATGTGGGTGTGCTGATGGAGGCTCGCATGAACGAGTACTTCGCCTTCCGCGTAGCGCCGCAGCTGTACTTCGGCAGCAGGCCGCTGACGTTCTACAACTTCAACAACACGGGGGAGAACGGTGCGGCGCGACTGGAGCAGCAGGACCTGCGCACGGTGTACGTGGCCGCCGACTGCGACATCATATACGCCGCGAAGCGTTGGGGCAACTACCGTCCGTACGTCATGGCGGGTCTGGCACCGATGATAAACATCGCGGGCAATTCGTCCGACTACGTGCGGCTGAAGCAGGGCGACCTCTTCCTTGAGGTAGGCATCGGTTGTGACTTCTACCTCCCGTTCTTCAAGCTACGTCCGGAGCTGAAGTTCATGTACGGTCTGCTCAACTCCCTCAACACGGGGTACAAGAACGACATCCGCGACGAGAGCAAGTTGCCGTACGCCTCCGCCGTGGACAGGGCGCGGTCCAAAATGTTCGTCCTGAGCTTCTACTTCGAATGACACTCTCTCCACGCCAATGACTTTTTAGGACTTTAATGGCCGTGGATGGTTTTTAGGACTTTAATGACCGTGGATGGTTTTTAGGACTTTAATTGCCGTTAATTGACCATTAATTTTATCCATTAATAATTTATACCATCCGGATGGGAAATAATATTAGGGAGAAAATTAATGGAACAATTAATGGAATAAGTAAAGTCCAAGAAAAAAATAATACTAATGGATAAAATTAATGGTCCGCTCGGCTTTGCCGCTTGCCAGAGCAAGAATTAACGGCAATTAAAGTCCTTAAAATAACTATTAATGGACCAATTAATGGTCAATTAACGACCATTAAAGTCCTTAAAAATATCATTGGCGTAAAATGTGCATTGGGGTCGACGACTATCCGGCGAGCCACTGCAGGGCGTTAAGGCGTTTGATGCCACCATAGTCGGCGACAGGGTCATCGTCCAACGTCAGGAGATACTTGGGGTACTGGTCGTTGACGGCCTCCAGCGATGCCAGTTCGCGGCGCAACGTCGTCTCGTCGCGCACCGTGGCAGACACCTGAAAGTACGTCAGGCCGTCCGCATTGACGGCGACGAAGTCCACCTCCAGACTGTTCACCTTACCTATATACACCTCCTTATAACGTCGAAGCAGTTCGAGGTACACCACGTTCTCCAGAATCCTGCCGGCATCGAACGAGCGGCTGCCAAGCAACATCCGTCGCAGACCGACATCTACGAGATAGTACTTTCCGAGAGTCTTGAGCAGTTGCTTACCCTTTATGTCGTACCTGCGCGCCGGATAGACGAAGAACGTCTCTATCAGCGCCGTCAGATAGCGTTCCACCGTCTTCTGGTCAATCTTCCTGCCGTCGGCGGTCATGATGTCGGCAATACGTTTTGTGGAGAGGACATTGCCGATGTTGTCTGCAGCAAAGCGGATGACGCTCTCCAGCATCATGACATCCTGTATCTTCTTACGGCTGACGATGTCCTTAACGATTATCGTATTGTATATGCTGTCGAGATAGTCCGTCACGGCACTGGCATCCGGCAAATCGAGGGTGTAAGGGAAACTGCTCCGCGTGATATATTCGTTGTACACCTGCTGCAACGGTGCAGCAGCGTCCCTGCCACTGAGGTATTCGGAAAACGAGAGAGGCAGCATGCTTATCTCCACGTATCTGCCTGACAGCAGCGTGGCTATCTCGCTGGAGAGCATATAGGCGTTGGAACCCGTGACGTACAGGTCTACCATGGGACGAAGGTTCAGGCTGTTGACAACATCGGGGAAGTTCTCCACGTGCTGTATCTCGTCAAAGAAGAGGTACGTCATCCTGTCGTGCTGCAGCAGGGGCTTGACATAGTTGTACAATGCCATGGGCGAGCGCAACTCGAAATACTCGAAGTCCTCAAAGTTGATGTACACTATCTGGTTCTCAGCCACACCGGTGCTCTCCAACCACTCACGGTACATCTCCATCAGCGTTGACTTCCCACAACGGCGTATGCCGGTTATCACCTTTATGACCTGTTTGTCCTTAAAGGTTTTCAGTTTGTCCAGGTACTCCCGACGTTCTATTCGCTTCATGGCAATAATGCTTTTATAACAGTTTGTGGATGCAAAAGTACAAAAAGTTTTCGGATTGCGTTCCTAAAACTTTAAGAAAAACAAAAGTTTTAGGACTGGAATCCTAAAACTTGCAGCTACGGGACTTGAATTGCCGTGGAGGTTTTTGGGACTTCAAGGATGATATTTAGGACTTTAATTGCCATTAATTGACCATTAATTTTAGCCATTAATATTATTTTAATCCATCCGGATGGGAT
>CAVCKM010000165.1:0-27713 GCA_963602765.1 Alistipes putredinis
CCCAAGATTCGGCCTGCTGACAGTCTGTATGGTTAGATAACGGGATTTTCGGTTAGTTATAGTATTGTCAGTCAAGTCGATACAACAAACCCAAAAGCCACGAATGATACTTTGAGACTTTTTTATGAAAAAACTATTCTAGAGAGGGTCAGAGTGACATGTACATGCCCCCACACTTCGTGAACTGCTACTATCCATGCGCAACAGCCCACATTTGAACGCCTGTGCTGCCACGGGAAATATCCGTTGAGCCCCAATTACCTACACAACGGGAAAAAGTGTATTTATTTGTTGCTCGAAACAGGGAAAAAGTGTAACTTTGCAGCAACAATTACTTTTAACCTGACAAACAAATGGGCTTATGATGGTATACGTAGCAAATCCGCTTTATGACACCGTGTTCAAGTATCTCATGGAAGACGAACGCATCGCCAGGACGATGCTCTCAGCCCTACTGCAGAAGCAGGTGGTGGACGTGAAGATGCGCCGGCATGAATACCCCAACATCATGCGCGAGACAATATCAATGTTTCGCGTGGACTTTGCCGCCACCATCAGAGAGGACGACGGCAAGGAACACCTCATACTCATCGAGCTGCAGAAGACATGGCTGGAGACGGAGACGCTGCGCTTCCGACAGTATCTCGCCTTGCAATACAACAACAAGGAGAACATGCGCAAGGATACTGGCGGGAAATACGCCCTGCCCACCGTTGCCGTATATCTTCTCGGACACCGCGTGGGAGACATCAACAAAGCCATCGTCTATGCAAAGCACAAGATATACGACTACGACGGCAACGAAGTGGCACTCGACCAGCCGGACCCCTTCGTGGAGAGTCTGCAGCACGACAGTATCATAGTGCAGATCCCACTGCTGCGCGGCAAGGTGAACAACCGACTGGAAAAGGTGCTGAGCGTCTTCGACCAGTCGCAAATCCACACGGATGACCCAAAGTTCTTGAGGGTGGATGAGAACTCATACGCCGACGATGACGACATGGTATACATTGTACACCGTCTGCAGTCTGCCGCCTCCGACCCCGACATCCGCAACAGCATGAATGCCGAAGACGAATTCTTCAAAGCCATAGAAGACCGCGACACAGAGATAATGCTGAAGGACAAACTGCTTAAGCAAAAAGACCAAGACCTTAAGCAAAAAGACCAAGACCTTAAGCAAAAAGACCAAGACCTTAAGCAAAAGGACCAAGACCTTAAGCAAAAGGACCAAGACCTTAAGCAAAAGGACCAAGACCTTAAGCAAAAGGACCAAGACCTTAAGCAAAAGGACCAAGACCTTAAGCAAAAGGACCAAGACCTTAAGCAAAAGGACACCGCCATTCGTGCAGCTATACTGGCTCTGCACAAAAGCGGCATGCCTGCGGCAGTCATAGCCAAAACAATGAATATGACAGAAAGCGAAATAGAGGACATACTAATATAGTACGCCCCATTAAAATTTCACCAAAAACAAACGCTAGCTATGGAATTCAATGAAGTCATCAAGAACCGCTACTCGTGCAAGAAGTACGACACGGAGCGGCAGTTGACCACCGCGCAACTGGAGCGCATCCTCGAGGCCGCACGCCTGGCGCCTACCGCCAAGAACCTGCAGGAACAACACATCTACGTGGCGCAGACACCGGAGGCACTGGCAAAGATAGACACCGCCACGCCGTGCCGCTACGGCGCACCGACGGTGCTCGTCGTCACTTTCGACAAGAACAACGTGTACACCTACCCGGACGGCAAACGCGAGTCGGGAATAGAGGATGCCGCCATCGTGGCGACACACCTCATGCTGGCAGCCACGAACGAGGGAGTGGACAACTGCTGGCTCAACTGCGTACACATAGACAAGCTACACGAGGCTCTCGGACTGCCACAGAACGAAGAGATACTGATGCTGCTCGACCTCGGCTTTGCTGCCACTGACGCCAAGCCCATGCCGACGCACTTCTCACGCAAACCGCTGGCGGAGACTGTCACGGTGCTGTAAACATAACTACGGTGCTCCCCATTACTCACCTTGTTTAGTAATGGGGAGCACCATTTTTACACTTTGTCAGCTTTTCCGTGCATTTTGTAGCAAAATGAAGCAGTACAACCCACCCGAAATGGCAAAATATGCACTTTACGCATACCATGACGGCAAAAAACATACGTTCCTTGTCTAATATCCCAAAATGTTTTAGTAAATTTGCACCCATTATATTTGTGCACTCAGCACAACCGAAGAATACTTAAACGACAACATAAAGGACAATGGAACTGAACATAGGCGACGAAGTGCGCTTCCTCAACGACGTGGGAGGCGGAAAGGTATCTGGTTTTCAAAAGGGCGGCATAGTACTCGTAGAGGACGAGGACGGATTCGAAATGCCCGTAATGGCAAGCGAAGTGGTGCTCGTAAGCCCAAAGGAGGAAAAGATAGCACCGACCGCCGCACCGCAGCCTAAAAAGGAGCCGAAGCCTGAGAAACCGACAGAGCCGACAGAGGAGGACATAAAGATAGCGGAACTGAAGGAGATGTTCCGACAGGACAAGATAAAGAAGGACGCAGCAGAAGCCCGCAACAAGGCCACTGCCGAACAGCAGGCGGCAAAGGAACGGGTGCAGGCACGGGTGCAAGCGGCCAAGGAAGCCGAGGAGAAGGAGACGCTGGAGGCCCGCGTCATAAGACTCGAGATGGAGGTGCGCCGACTGCAGACGCGACTGGAGCGGCTTGAGGCCGCCAAAGCAATACGCGAGAAGGCGAAGGCGGACATGACCATACAGAAAGAGACGGTGCGCAAGCAGCCGGACAACACTCTCGAGGTGGACCTGCACGCACACGAACTGCTCGACACCACAGCAGGCATGGACGCACGCGACATAAAAGCGTACCAGCTAAAGACCGTACGCGACACGTTGGAAAAGAACGCCAAGGAAAAGGGACGCAAGATAATCTTCATACACGGCAACGGCGAGGGGGTGCTCCGAAAAGCCATCCTCGACATGCTGCGACGCGACTTCCCCAAGTACGAGACGCAGGACGCCTCATTCCAGCAATACGGCTTCGGCGCCACGATGGTGACCGTCAGATAAGCACACACAAACACACTGATTCCCACATACAACAATACAACAGCAACAGTATGAAAAAACTACATTCCGCAGGGAAAGCCATCGTGGCACTTGTCGTGATGACGACAGGCATGCTGCTCGCTGCCTGTTCCGGCAGCGACAAAGACACTCACGTGGTAAAGAACCTGGAAGACCTGCACGGCGCACGCGTCGGCGTGCAACTGGGCACGTCGTCCGACGTGGCCATTACTGAATACGAGAAAAGCGGCGACGGCACCGTCGTGGAACGCTTCACGAAGACGGGCGACGCCATATCGGCCCTGAAGCAGAACAAACTGGACTGCGTCGTCACCGACGAGATACCGGCTCAGGCATACCTACGCGTCAACCCCTCGCTGAAGACACTGCCAAAGGCATTCGAGGAGTCTGACTACGCCATCTGCATATCGAAGAAAAACGGGAAGCTGCTTGCGGAGATTAATTCTGCCATCAACGTGCTCAAGCAGCAGGGCGTGATGGACAAGATAATGGAGGCCCACATCATAAACCACAAGGACATCGCCTACACCCCGAAGAATGACATAGACCGTTCAAGAGGAAAGATTGTCTGGGCTACAAACGCCACCTTTGAACCGTTCGAATATCACAAGAACGGCAAAATCGTGGGCATAGACATAGACATCGCAAACGCCATCTGCGACTATCTGGGCTACGAATGCGAGATAATGGACATCGAATTCGATGCCATCATCACGTCCGTACAGACGGGAAAGTCGGACGCAGGCATTGCGGGTATCACGGAGACACCAGAACGACGCAAGAGCATCGACTTCACGCAGAACTACTGCAAGGTGAGACAGGTGGTCATCGTCAACGATGACCTGGCAAGCGCATCGAACGAACCGACGTTCAGCGAGCGCATACACAACTGCTTCGTGGAGGACGCACGATATACGTACATACTGAAGGGTCTGGGCAACACGTTCGTCATCACCATCTTCGCACTCATCATCTCGCTCATACTGGGCACGCTGATAGCCATCGTGCGCTCCACGCACGACCGCAACGGCAACCTGAAGATTCTCAACGCCATCTGCCACATCTACCTCACCGTCATGAGAGGCACGCCGACGATGGTCCAGCTGCTCATAATATACTACGTAGTATTCGCCTCGGCAAACGTAAGCCAGATTTTCGTGGCTGTCATTGCCTTCGGCCTCAACAGCGCGGCATACATCGCAGAGGTGATACGCTCGGGCATCATGTCCGTGGACAAGGGTCAGCTAGAGGCAGGACGCAGCCTCGGACTCTCGTACGCCAAGACGATGCGTCTCGTCATTCTGCCGCAGGCATTCAAAAACGTGCTGCCGGCAATGGGCAACGAGGGCATTACGCTGCTCAAGGAGACTTCAATAAGCGGATACATCGGACTGGTGGACCTGACGAAGGGTAGCGACATCATACGCAGTGTGACGTACGAGGCTGTGCTGCCGCTCGGACTCGTAGCCGTGATATATATGATTGTGGTGCTCACGCTCTCGCAGGGCGTCAGCCGACTGGAAAAGAGACTGCAAAAATAAACTCCTACTTACCTACTTATTACTCATGGAACAGAACAAGAAGAAACCCATCATAGAAGTCAAGCACCTCAAGAAGGCTTTCGGAGACAGGGAGGTGCTCAAAGACATCAGCGTGGACGTCTACCCCGGAGACGTCATCGCCATCATCGGTCCGTCGGGATGCGGAAAGTCCACTTTCCTGCGCTCGCTGAACAAGCTGGAGCAACCGGACGGCGGCCAGATAATGGTAAACGGAAAAAACATGATGAACAAGGACACTGACCTGGACGCCGTAAGGCAGAAGCTGGGTATGGTATTCCAACAGTTCAACCTCTTCGCCAACAAGACCATACTGGAAAACATTACTCTGGCACCGGTGGAACTGAAGCTACAGTCGAAAGACGAAGCAAAGAAGCGCGCCATGGAACTGCTCGAAAACGTAGGTCTGCCGGACAAGGCGGACGCATACCCCAGCAACCTCTCAGGCGGACAGAAGCAGCGCGTCGCCATAGCACGCGCACTGGCTATGGCACCGGATGCCATACTCTTTGACGAGCCTACGTCGGCACTCGACCCGGAGATGGTGGGCGAGGTGCTGAACATCATCAAGCAACTGGCGGAGACTAGCGGCATGACGATGCTCATCGTGACGCACGAGATTGGCTTTGCCAGGGAAGTGGCAAACCGTGTGCTCTTCTTCAGCGACGGATACATCACCGAGGAAGGCACGCCGGACGAAATCTTCCACCACCCCAAGAGCCAACGACTGAAGGACTTCCTCAGCAAAGTACTCTAATAGAGTCAATTATGGTTGCTTTCGTATTATGGTAAGACCGTCGCGAAGAGGGAGGATGACACGGGTGACACGGGGGTCTGCCTTTACGTGGTCATTGAAACGGCGGATGCCCTGCGTCTGATGGTCGCGGTCGTAGGAGGGGTCTATGACGTGACCGTCCCACAGGGTATTGTCGGCAAGTATGATGGCACCGGGATTGAGGAGCGGCAGGATGGCTTCGTAGGTCTCCACGTAGGTGCGCTTGTCGCCATCCAAAAACACCATATCGAACTTCACACCAAGGTCCTTGGCCTTCTCGGAAGCATCACCGATGATGAACGTGATGTACTGCGCCCATGGCGACTCCTCCAGCCAGCGGCGAGTAAAGGGCTCCTGCTCGTCGTTTATCTCGAAGGTATAAAGCATCGGCTGACTTGCAGGAGCAGCGTTCTGAGCCAGTCCCTCTGCCATGCACAGGGCGGAGTAGCCTGAGAATGTACCGACCTCAAGGATGTTCTGCGGCCGTATCATCTGTACGAACATCTTGAGCAGACGACCCTGCAGACGACCTGATGCCATACGTCCGTGGAGCAAGTGCACATTGGTGGCGCGCCACAGGTCGTACAGATACTGCGGTTCGTCGTCACTGTGTCCTATGACGTATGCGTCAAGTGCCGCCACGCCGTCGAGCGTAGTGTGGTTGGGGTCTTGCGTGTGGGACTTTGCCATGAAATACTATGCAAGGGGATTTGTATACGACAGGGACTAAGCAAGGGGATTGACGAGTGCATCCACGGCGAGGCGGTAACTGTCAAGTCCGAAGCCGCAGATGATGCCTTTCACCGCCGGAGAAAGGTAGGAATGGTGGCGGAACTCCTCACGCTGGTGTACGTTGCTGATGTGTACCTCTATGACAGGGCACCTGAGCGAGCGTATGCAGTCGTGCAGTGCTACGCTGGTATGGGTGTACGCCCCGGCGTTGAATACCACGCCGTCATAGGTGAAGCCCACTCGCTGCAGTTCATTAATCAATTCTCCCTCGATGTTGCTCTGGTAGTACTCCAGCTCCACACCGGGGAAACGCTCCTTCAACTTCGGAAGGTAGCTCTCAAAACTGTTGTTGCCGTATATGCCAGGTTCGCGAACACCAAGCAGATTGAGGTTCGGACCGTTCATTATTAATATCTTCATATTTCGTTACTGCTGAACTTATTTGCTAATTTGCCAAGTGACTTGTTGGCATCTCATCACATGATTTATGGGCTAATGGATATTTCACTGTTCAACCACCAAACGGTTGAATAGCTCTTTCATTCCCTCGCTTGCACCGCATTGCAGGTGCGTGAGGTTCGTCTTTGCCGCTACGGGATTGGGGTCTATAAGGTAAACGGGCGTGCCGGGACGTACGTACTGCACCAGTCCGGCGGCAGGATAGACATTGAGCGACGTACCGATGATGATGAATATGTCGGCTTTCTGCGCCGCCTCGGCAGCATCGTACATGTTTGGCACGTTCTCACCGAAAAAGACGATGAACGGACGCAGCAGAGCACCGTCCTCTGCCTTTGCGCCATGTGGCACTTCAAGTCCAGTTGCGCCAAAGCCTTCGTGAGGCAGAGAGACATGGAAACGAGGGTTGTCCACGTCGCGCGCCGAGCACATCTTCATCATCTCGCCGTGCAGATGAATGACGTTTGTCGAACCAGCCGCCTCATGCAGCGCATCGACATTCTGCGTCACTATCGTCACGTCGTGATACTCCTCCAAAGCTGCCAACAACTTATGCCCCTCGCAAGGCACAACATCCTTGTACTTCACACGCAGCATATTATAGAAGTCGTTCACATAACAAGGGTCTGCCTCCCACCCCTCATGCGTTGCAACGCGCTCCACGGGATAGTTGTCCCACAAACCGCCTGCGTCACGAAACGTGGTAAGACCGCTCTCTACCGACATACCAGCGCCAGTAAGCACTACAATCTTCTTCCTTTCCATATATTTCCTTCCAATTATGAATTATTCTTCGCTGCATGCTTCACGGGATAGAGCACCGTGAGGAATCCAACCACTACCACTGTCACGAAGACACCGAGCACATCGCCGTAGTGCACACTGACAGGATAGGCATTGATGATGAACGAGCCCTCGCTATTGCCAAGCTTCACGAAGCCAAACTGCTGTTGCAACAGACAGAGCAGAAGTCCCAAACCGACACCGAGCACAGCACCGACGATACTTATCAGCCAACCTTCGAAGATGAACACCTTCTTGATGAGCGACTCGCGCGCTCCAAGACTGCGCAGTATCTCCGCATCGTTCTTCTTGTCGATGATGAGCATCGAAAGGGAGCCTATGATGTTGAAGCAAGCCACAACGAGGATGAACGTGAGGAAGATGTACGCCATCAGTTTCTCTATCTTCATGATGCTGAACGTGTCTGTCTGCTGCTCATAACGGTCGAGCACCTTGAACTTGTCCCCTGCCACCTTCTGCATCTCACTCTTTACGGACTCTATGTCGCTGCCGGGCTTTAGCTTCAGCTCAAGCGCCGTCAACTCACCGTCACACTGGAAGAGCATACGCGCAAAGTGTACGCTGGTCAGGATGTAGTTCTTATCGTAGCGTCCCTGCTGAACGTTGAAGACGACACCGGGGGAGACGAGCGAATCCGTCACGAAACCGTCCATGGGATTGAGGATGTCCAACTGTCCCGTACGTCGTGGGGCATAGATATGCAAATACCCGGAATATCGGACTGGCATACCGAGAGTGTATGCCAACCGTATTCCGGGTGTACCGTACTGTATGTCTGCGGCTTGCAGGTCGAAAGTGCCTGAGCCGTAGAGTATGTCGTTGATGTGTGTGAGTTCCTTGAAGTTATCGTCCACGCCCTTTATCACTACCATAGCCTGACGACCGCCATAGATAGCCAGGGCCTGGTCCTCTACGGTCTCCGTTGCTACCGCCACTTCCTCCATCTGACGTATCTGCACAAGGACGGGGTCATCTGCCGCCGCCGTCTTTCCTTCTGTCGGCACCACCTTCAGCTGGGGGTCGAAATTAGTGAAGTACGTAGCAACAAGGTCTGAGAAGCCATTGAAGACGCTGAGCACCACCACCAATGCCATCGTTGCCACCATGACACCCACCACGCTGATGGACGAGATAATGTTGATGACGTTGGTCTTCTTCTTGGAGAAGAGGTAACGGCGGGCTATAAAGAGGGATGTGTTCATGCGTTGTTAACGAAATGGGAGGGGAGGTATATTGGGGGACAGTTGGCAATGAGGACTATTTCTTCAATAAGTCGTCGATGCGCTCAAGGTAGTCGAGCGAATCGTCAATGAAGAAGCGCAGTTCGGGGATGATGCGCAGCTGGTTGCGGACGCGCTGACCGAGGTCGTAACGTACGGAAGCCACGTTGCCGTTGATGTTCTCAAGTATCTCCTCACCCTTTTCTGAAGGGAAGATGCTGAGGTATGCCGTGCAGATGCTGAGGTCTGGCGACACCTTCACGCGTGTCACGCTGACCATGACACCGCGCATCTGGCGTGTCTGGCTTTGGAATATCAAGCTCAGCTCCTTCTGCAGGAGTCGGCATATACGGTTTTGTCTTGTTTCTTGCATATTCTTTATATTTTACTTGAATCCATTGTAAACATTGATGTCAACGGGACCGTGGATGCCGCTGACGCGTCCGTCCTGACAAAGCTGCCAATAGAGCAGGTTGACATTGGGCTTGTATTCACCATAGCGGGCTATCCACACGTCGTAGTTCTTCATCAGGTCGGGAGCCTGCGGCAGGTACTTGTTGACAAAGCGCTGACTGATGTACAGTATAGGCCGTACGCCGCGCTGGCGTTCCACCGTCTGTAGCCATGCGCGCACCTCACCGAGGAGTTTGTGTAGTCCTCCTGCCTGACGTATCTGGGCATCGGTAGGCTCAAGGTCCAGAGCTGGCGCAAGGTCACCCGAGGCATACCTGCTGTTGCGCAGGAAGTTGACAGCCTGATGTCTACCTGGCGTACGGACGGAGAAGAAGTGGTAAGCACCCGTGCGGTGGCCGCTTCTCTTCGATGCCACATAGTCAGCGGCGAAGTACCTGTTCTTCACCGTCATACCCTCCGTCGCTTTGATATAGACGAAACTGACGGGATAGTCGACCGCCCCGTGTATCTTCTTGCGTGATGCCGTACCGAGCGACGTGATGCGTAGGTTGCGCCAGTTGATGGAGAACCGCTTGCGTCCCTTCTCGTGCTGATAGCGTGAGATGTCTATGCCGTAGATGCGGTCGGGGGTATAGGTGATTCGCTCGCCGAGGAACTTGTTCTCCTTCCACTCGCCCAGCTGGAGTCGCTTGCCGCGTATCATGGAGAAGCCCACACCGTCGCACTTTCCGTGCTTCCACTCGCCTTCGTAGAAGTCGCCGTGGATGGACATGAACCTGCCGTAGCCGTGTGGACGGCGCAACGAGTCGCGCTGACCGGCGTACGTCCCCAACGAGTCGATGTGCGCCAGCAGCACCTTAGGACGCGCAACTTCTGACTTACGCACCAACAATCCGGCTTCCTTTGTTGACATACGCACCGTAGGCAGCCATCCAAATACGCTTTCTGACGAGAGCGTACCATCGCAATGCTCCTGAGCACGAACAATTTGCATACTGTCACGCACTTCGTAAGCCTCGCACTGGCAGCCTTGTCCGCCAAGCAAAACGTAGCGGCGCACCATCCGTATACGCAGACCGCTCCGTGACTTTGCCTTGTCAATCACTGCCGCCACATGCTTCACGGAGTCCGTGGCACGTGTGAGCCAGCGGCTGTATCGCTCCACTATGGAGAAGCCGTCGTCCGTGACGGTGTGCGTCTTGAGGAAGTAGTCCACGTCAGCGCGCTGACCAGCCATTGCCTGCTGCGTCTCCTCCACATTGTCCGCCTCGTTATGAAGCAGTCTTGCTACCTCATCCGAAGACATTCTGGCGCAACTGCCCGTATCGGGCTGCTCTGCCAGCGCAAACGTGCCCCCACTATAGGGCAGCCAGTCGCGCAGCTTCACCATGTATGCCGTGACGGTGTCGCGCTGAACATCGTTGATGCCTGCCAGCAGGGTGTCACCACGCGTATCTGCAAAGGATATCACCTCCGTAGTGTCGTCCATCACGACATACCGCGTCTCCACCATCATGCGTGTCCGGCATGACTCCACTTCTTCGGTAGAGAGTGGATGGAAGTACCATAGCAGCCACAAGGCCGCCATCACCGCAAGTAGCAATAACCACAATACTGTGCCACCGCAACCTATTCGCCCCATGGAAAAACCACGATTGGCTCGCCTTGGACTGCTGCCGATATAGGTCGTGCCGCCGTTGTAGCGTCTATTGCGATGAAACAGTATTGGTAGTATCATATCACTCTCTTTAGGCGGATTATAAAGTTGCCTTTGATGGATTAAAGAGCCTTGAACTCAGCGTATATCTTGTCTGCAATAGCCTGCATCTCCTCTGCAGGAAGCTGCAGCTTCTCCTTATGGAAGTCCACGTCAGCCTCGCTCTGCATGGGGATGAGATGGATGTGGGCGTGGGCCACTTCCAGACCGAGCACCACCATGGCAACCTTCTTGCATGGGAACGCCTTGTCTATAGCCTTTGCCACCTTCTTGGCGAAGACATGGTAACGGGCTGTCTCCTCGTCGTCCATATCGAAGATGTAATCCACCTCACGTCGTGGAATGACAAGGGTATGTGCCTTGGCTACAGGGTTGATGTCAAGGAAGGCGTAGAACTCATCGTTCTCTGCGCACTTGTAGCTGGGAATCTCACCGGCAGCAATCTTTGAGAATATATCCATGGTTTCTCGATTTTTGACGTTTGCTTGTTTTGTTGTTCCGTTAAGTGACTGACAGATTAGAAGCTGATGTTCTCAATCTTCAGCTTGAGGATGCCGCGTGGAATCTTCGCCTCAACAACGTCACCCACCTTATGATTGAGCAGGGCCTGTGCTATTGGGGTCTCGATGGAAATCTTGCCCTCGCGCAGGTTTGCCTCGTTGGCACTCACGATGGTGTAGGTCATCTTTGCCTTGTTTGCCATGTTGGTCATCTCCACCTTGGAGAGCAGCTGCACTGCATCGGTAGAGAGTCGGCTCTTGTCCACTATCTTGGCGTCGGCAATAGTGGTCTTCAGCTGATTTATCTTTGCTGCCAGGTGAGCCTGAGCCTCCTTCGCTGCATCATACTCTGAGTTCTCCGACAGGTCACCCTTGTCGCGTGCCTCTGCTATTGCTGCACTTGCCTTGGGCATCTCGACAGCTTCGAGGCGGTGTAGTTCGGCCACGAGATTCTCGTAACCTTCTTTTGACATGTAAGCCATTCTTTTTCTTTCTATTAAGTGTATTATTATTTATTTCTGTTCCCTATGTGCTATGCGCACCACTCGTTTAGGCCAGCCGTCATAAACGACAAAAAGAAGAGACTCCGCACATTAAGCGTCCTCCCATTCATTACTTTGGGAAGGCCATCTGTCGGAATCCTGACTATACTTTTTCCTAATAAGTCGTATCTTTCATGGGCGTTGTGCTGCTATGCCAACGCCATATTATTCGGTGCAAAGGTAGATATTAATTTCCAAACGTGCAAACTTTTTCCTTTTTTTTGCCTAACTTTGCACCTATGCAAGACTCTATTTCTGCTTATAGACGCTATTTACGGCTGCAGCGCGGGCTTTCCGACAACACTCTCGAGGCATATATGTATGACCTTGAGAAACTTCTCGACTTCTGCCGCCGCAACGAGCGCGACCCCATACAGTTGCAGTTACCCGACCTCGAAGAGTTCTCTGCCTCGCTGCACGACCTTGGCATCGCTTCCTCCTCGCACGCACGCATCCTGTGCGGGGTAAGGTCATACTACAAGTTTCTGGAGCTTGACGGCTTCATCGAGCAGGACCCGAGCGAACTTCTCGAGTCGCCTATCAAGGACAAGCATCTGCCCGAGGTACTCTCCACTGCCGAGGTGGACCTTCTGGAACAAAGCATCGACCTCTCCAAATGGGAGGGACACCGCAACCGCGCCATCATCGAGGTACTCTTCTCCTGCGGACTGCGCGTCTCGGAACTCGTCTCGCTCACCCTCTCACAGATATATGAGGAGGAAGGTTTCGTGCGCGTCTACGGCAAAGGGAAGAAGGAACGGCTCGTACCTATCGCCCCCAGTGCCATCCACGAACTGCACCTCTGGTACGACGACCGCAAACACATGGACATCAAGCGCGGCAACGAGGACTTCGTCTTCCTCAACCGCCGCGGTGCTGCGCTGACACGCACCATGATTCTCATCATGATAAAGAAGCAGGCCAAGCTGGCAGGAATACAGAAGACCATCTCGCCACACACGCTGCGCCACTCCTTCGCCACGGCACTGCTTGAGGGTGGAGCCTCCCTGCTCGCCATACAGGCGATGCTCGGTCATGAAAGCGTAGGCACCACAGAGATATACACCCACATCGACATGACCACCCTGCGCAAGGAAATAGACGAACACTTTCCACGCAACATCAACAGGCATCCATGATAACATTCGTAGCCTTAGGACTTGCCATCGGCATCGTCATTGCTCATCTCATCGGTGACATACTCCCTCTGTGGACATACTATGCGGCTATTGCTGTAGCATTGGGCATTCTAGCACTGTCATACCGTCTACGCCGTTTCGGCATCGCCGCCCTCATACTGACCAGCGCTACACTCGGAGCACTTGTCATGACCCTTAGCACGAGAAGCCCAGACAACTACACGCCGTCCTACGCAAAAACTGAAACTGGCATGGCAGAGCAGCGAAAGGCTCTTGCCGAGAAATTCCGGCAAAGCGGCGAACTGCAAGACGACGAATACGCCATCGTCACCGCCATGACTTTGGGCGAGAGACAGAATATCAGCCGCGAGCTAAAGCAAGTGTACTCCATTAGCGGTGCGTCCCACGTCTTTGCCCTCTCAGGCTTGCATGTCGGAATACTGTTCGGACTATTGATGTTTTTGCTACCTTCCAAAAGACATCCTTCCGTTTCCGCCCTCATAGCCACGGGCATTCTCTGGGGATATGTCGCCCTCATAGGCTTCCAGCCGTCACTGCTGCGCGCAACGGTAATGCTCACTTGCTACGCCCTATGCCTCATCATCGGTCATAACACGGACAGTCTCTCCAAGCTATGCCTTGCCGCCACCATCATGCTCATCACCAAACCGCAATGGCTCTTCGACATCAGCTTCCAGATGTCTTTCGCCGCCGTCTTCGGCATTGCCACATGCTACAGTCCCTTGCGCAGCATATTAGCCCTAACCAAAGCAGACTACAAACGTCCTCCAGTCATCATCCGTATCAAGAAGATAGAGCTATGGCTATGGTCTCTGACAGCACTGTCACTCTCTGCACAACTCTTCACCCTGCCGCTCATCGTGCACTACTTTGGGCGCATCTCGGTCTACTCTCTCCTTGCCAACCTCATTGTCTCGCCGTTGGCTACTCTCATCGTCGGCTCGGCATTGCTCACACTCGTGCTGACCTTTCTTGCCTCGCCGCTTCCCGTCATCGGTTCTGTCCTGGCGTTCATGGAGTACCCCATGCATTGGAGTGCCGCCCTACTCCACCACTTGACGCACTATATGAATACGACCCTGACAAACATTGCTGTTCTGCCAGGGTCGCACATTGACGGTCTGCAAGTCTCCATACCCGAAACCGTCTGCGTATATGTCATCGTCTTCGCCGTAGTATTCTACATCAAAGACTTTAGTCCATGGACAAAGAAATGATGTCCCATTCAATATCAAATAGGACAGTCCGGCTACTTTACTGCCAGCACCTCCACTTCCACGAGAGCACCCTTAGGCAGCTTCTCTACTGCGACAGCTGAACGGGCGGGGAATGGTTCTGAGAAGAACTGGGCGTACACCTCGTTCATGGCAGCGAAGTCGTCCATATTGTCAAGGTATACAGTAGTCTTCACCACGTGAGTAAGGTCCGTACCTGCTGCCTTGAGTATGTTCTGCGCATTGGTCAGTGCTTGACGTGTCTGTTCTGCAATGCCGCCTTCAACAATAGCGCCTGTCGCTGGGTCTAGGGCTATCTGTCCCGATGCGAATACGAAATCACCTACTTCAATAGCCTGACTGTAAGGGCCGATGGCACCTGGTGCCTGATTTGTACTTATTGCTTTCTGCATAATATTCTATAGATTAGTTAAACGTACACTTTACGTGCTTATCAGAAAGGCTCCAACCCGGACAGGTTGGAGCCTTTCGTGTATATAATATGTATATTATTATCCTCTGTACTCGAAGACGTTCTGACGGCTCATCTGACGGCGGTCGATGTCCTCGCGTGAACCGACGATAATCTTCTCGAACTCGCGCAGACCGGTACCGGCTGGGATGAGGTGACCGCAGATAACGTTCTCCTTCATGCCGACCAGCGAGTCGCTCTTGCGGCGAATTGCAGCCTCATTGAGCACCTTGGTGGTCTCCTGGAAGGAAGCGGCAGACATGAAGCTCTTCGTGTGGAGAGCGGCACGTGTGATACCCTGCAGAATCTGTGTAGATGTAGCAGGCACGGCGTCACGCACTGTAACGGTCTTCTGGTCGCGGCGCTTGAGCTGTGAGTTTTCGTCGCGCAGCTTGCGGGCTGTGACAATCTGACCCTTCTGGAGGTTCTCAGAGTCACCGGCATCCACAACGACCTTCTTACCCCAGATGCGGTCGTTCTCCTCAGCGAAGTCAAGCTTGTCGACGATGTCGCTCTCAAGGAAGCAAGTGTCGCCCGGGTCGTTGATCTGCACCTTGCGCATCATCTGGCGTACGATGATTTCGAAGTGCTTGTCGTTGATCTTCACACCCTGCAGACGATAAACGTCCTGTACCTCGTTGACGATGTACTCCTGAACGGCAGTAAGACCCTTGATGGCAAGGATGTCGTTCGGTGTGATGACACCGGCCGAGAGTGGCGTACCGGCACGTACGGCGTCGTGCTCCTGTACGAGCAACTGCTTTGACAGCGGCACGAGGTACTTGCGCTGTTCGCCCGTCTTGGAAGTGACGATAACCTCGCGGTTGCCTCGCTTGAGGTCGCCCATTGTAATCTCGCCGTCGATTTCGGATACGATGGCTGGGTTGGATGGGTTACGTGCCTCGAAGAGCTCGGTGACACGTGGCAGACCACCAGTGATATCACCTGCGATACTTGCAGAACGTGGAATCTTCACGAGGGTCTCACCGGTTCTGATTGTCTGGCCGTCCTCTACTACGATGTGACCGTCCACTGGGAGGTTGTACGTAGCAATTATCTCGCCGTTCTCATCCTCGATAGTACATGTAGGAACGCGTGAGCGGTCCTTCGACTCGATGATGATGCGCTCAGTCATACCAGTTGATTCATCGGTCTCCGCCTTATAAGTAGAGCCCTCGATGAAGTCGTTGAGATGAGCCTTACCGGCGAACTCTGACACGATGACAGCGTTGAATGGGTCCCAACGTGCGATGACATCGCCCTTCTTGAGCTCTGCGCCGTTCTGGTAGAACAGTGTAGAACCGTAAGGTACTGGTACGGAAGAAAGGATGATTCCTGTGTTCGGGTCGATGAAACGAACCTCCGTCAGACGGCTTACAACCATCTCGCAGTTGACCTTCTCGCCGGACACCTCGTCCGTGTACTCGAACGGTACGGTGCGAAGCTCGTCGAACTCGATACGTGCAGCGTCACTCTTACACTTAACGGTAGCGTTGGCAGCAGCACCACCGGCGATACCACCGGCGTGGAACGTACGGAGTGTCAGCTGTGTACCCGGCTCACCGATAGCCTGCGCTGCGATGACACCGACAGCCTCACCCTTCTGTACCATACGCTGGGTAGCCAGGTTACGGCCGTAACACTTCTTACATACGCCCTGACGTGACTCACAGGTGAGCACTGAGCGAATCTCCACCGTCTCGATGCCAGCATCCTCGACAGCCTTGGCGCGTGCCTCGTTGATCTCCTCGCCTGCGGCGCAGATGAGTTCGTTGGTATGCGGATTGACGATATCGTGTACGCTGACACGGCCGAGGATACGGTCGTACAGGCTGGAAACGATTTCATCGCCGTTCTTGAGAGCCGAGCATACGAGACCGCGCAGTGTGCCGCAGTCGTCCTCATTGATGATGACATCGTGCGAAACGTCCACAAGACGACGTGTGAGGTAACCGGCGTCGGCGGTCTTCATGGCGGTGTCGGCAAGACCCTTACGGGCACCGTGTGACGCGATGAAGTACTCGAGCACTGACATACCCTCCTTGAAGTTGGACAGGATAGGGTTCTCAATGGTCGGACGGTCGTCAGCACCAGCCTTCTGCGGCTTGGACATCAGACCACGGATACCAGAGAGCTGCTTAATCTGGTCCTTAGAACCACGGGCACCAGAGTCAAGCATCATGAATACGGCGTTGAAGCCCTGGTCAGCCTCGGTCATCTCCTTCAGCAGAATGCTACCGATTTCGTTGTTGACGTGTGTCCATGTGTCGATAACCTGGTTGTAACGCTCCTTATCTGTGATGAAGCCCATGTTATAGTTGTCCGTGATAGCGCGAACGTCGTCGTTACCCTTCTGGATGAGGGCTTCCTTCTCTGGTGGGATGATGATGTCGTCAAGGTTGAACGACAGACCGGCGAGATACGCCATGCGGTAACCGAGGTTCTTGATGCCGTCGAGGAACTCACAGGCGCGTGCAAAACCAACGAGGTTGATAACGTTCTGGATGATGTCGCGCAGTGACTTCTTTGAGATGACGGTATTCACGAAGCCCATCTCCTTTGGCACGAGACCGTTCACGATAACACGACCTACGGAAGTCTCTACCATGCGGCGCACTTCCTCACCGTCCACTACGTCGTTTACAACAACCTTCACCGGTGCGTGCAGGTCGCAACGCTTTTCGTTGTATGCGATGATGGCTTCCTCTGGTCCGTAGAAGGTCAGACCCTCACCCTTTGCACCTGGACGGAGCTTGGTGATGTAGTACAGACCGAGTACCATATCCTGTGAAGGCACTGTGATAGGAGCACCGTTGGCAGGGTTCAGAATGTTGTGGCTCTGAAGCATCAGCATCTGTGCCTCGAGTACAGCCTCGTTGCTCAGCGGGAGGTGCACGGCCATCTGGTCACCGTCGAAGTCGGCGTTGAACGCAGTACAAGCCAACGGGTGGAGCTGAATAGCCTTACCCTCGATAAGCTTTGGCTGGAACGCCTGGATACCCAGACGGTGCAGTGTAGGAGCACGGTTGAGGAGCACGGGGTGACCCTTCATGACGTTCTCCAGGATATCCCAGATGATAGGCTCGCGACGGTCCACGATACGCTTTGCGCTCTTCACCGTCTTCACGATGCCGCGCTCGATGAGCTTGCGGATGATGAATGGTTTGTACAGCTCGGCAGCCATCAGTTTCGGCAGACCGCACTCACCCATGTTGAGCTCTGGACCGACGACGATAACGGAACGTGCGGAGTAGTCCACACGCTTACCGAGGAGGTTCTGACGGAAACGTCCTGCCTTACCCTTCAGAGAGTCAGAGAGAGACTTCAGCGGACGATTGCTCTCGCTCTTCACTGCGCTCGACTTGCGTGAGTTGTCGAAGAGTGAGTCGACGGCCTCCTGTAGCATACGCTTCTCGTTACGGAGAATCACCTCAGGAGCGTGTATCTCCATCAGTCTCTTCAAACGGTTGTTACGTATGATGACGCGACGGTAGAGGTCGTTCAGGTCAGAGGTAGCGAAGCGGCCGCCGTCCAACGGAACGAGCGGACGAAGCTCTGGCGGTGTGACAGGAAGGATCTTCATTATCATCCACTCAGGGCGGTTGTCGTTACCCTCTGGTCCACGGCTGTTGCGGAATGCCTCTACAACCTGCAGGCGCTTCAGAGCCTCTGCCTTACGCTGTGCAGAACCTTCGGTGCTTGCCTGGTCGCGAAGCTGGTATGACAATGCGTCGAGGTCTACGTTCTTCAGAAGGTCGTAGATGGCCTCTGCGCCCATCTTGGCGATGAACTTGTTTGGGTCGGAGTCGTCCAGCATGTCGTTGTTGGCATCGAGGCGGTTGTCCACGATGTCGATGTACTCTTCCTCCGAGATGAAGTCGAGTGCGTGCGAACCGTTGAGGTCGTTGCCTTCCTCGTCCTTTGCGCCAGCCAGGTTACCCGGCTGTATGATGACGTACTTCTCGTAGTAGATTACGCCCTCGAGCTTCTTTGTCGGAATACCGAGGAGATAGCCTATCTTGTTTGGCAGAGAACGGAAATACCAGATGTGGGCAACAGGCACAACGAGTTCGATGTGGCCGGCACGCTCGCGGCGCACCTTCTTCTCTGTCACCTCCACGCCGCATCGGTCGCAGACGATGCCCTTATAGCGGATACGCTTGTACTTGCCGCAGGCGCACTCGAAGTCCTTCATAGGACCGAAGATGCGCTCGCAGAAGAGACCGTCGCGCTCCGGCTTGTAGGTACGGTAGTTGATGGTCTCCGGCTTCGTCACCTCACCGAAGGAGTTCTCCAGAATTTCCTCTGGAGAAGCCAGACCGATGGTGATCTTGGTGAAGTTGTTCTTTATCTTGTTGTCTTTCTTTAAAGCCATTTCTAAATGTATTTAATGGTAATCCTTTCTTAGTCGAGTTTGATGCTCAGGCCGAGACCGCGAAGCTCATGGAGGAGCACGTTGAGCGACTCTGGTATGCCCGGAGTAGGCATGTTGTCACCCTTGACGATGGCTTCATAGCTCTTTGAACGTCCGGTAACGTCATCAGACTTGACAGTAAGTATCTCCTGCAGCACGTGGCTGGCACCGAATGCCTCGATGGCCCAGACCTCCATCTCACCGAAACGCTGTCCGCCGAACTGTGCCTTACCACCGAGAGGCTGCTGCGTGATGAGTGAGTATGGTCCGATGGAGCGTGCGTGCATCTTGTCCTCTACCATGTGACCGAGCTTGAGGAAGTATGTCACACCGACCGTTGCCGGCTGGTCGAAACGCTCACCCGTCTCACCGTCGTAAAGGTGTGTAGAGCAGAGACGCGGCAGACCTGCCTTGTCGGTCCACTCGGAAAGGTCTTCGAGCTTTGCACCGTCGAAGATAGGAGTAGCGAACTTCACGCCGAGCTTGCGTCCGGCAGCACCGAGGATAGCCTCGAATATCTGACCGAGGTTCATTCGTGAAGGCACACCCAGCGGGTTGAGCACGAGGTCTACAGGACGACCGTCCTCGAGGAACGGCATATCCTCCTGGCGTACCACCTTAGAGACGATACCCTTGTTACCGTGACGACCGGCGAGCTTATCACCCACACCAATCTTACGTTTCTTGGCAATGTAAACCTTAGCCATCTGAAGAACGCCTGAAGGCAGTTCGTCACCGATAGAAATAGCGAACTTACGACGCTTCGACTCTGCATCGAGCAGTTTGTACTTGCGGAGGTAGTTCATGATAAGCTGACGGATCATGCCGTCGATACGCTTGTCGCCTGTCCAACCGCCGGACTGTACACCGTCATACTCGAGGTTGGCCAGAATAGTAGTAGTGAACTTGCTGCCCTTGGTGATTACCTCTGCACCAGTGTAGTCCGTAACGCCCAGACACTCCTTGCCCTCTGTCAGTGTGAGGAGCTTGTCGATGAGGATGTCCTTCAGGTCCTGTCCCTTTGCTTCGTACTCCTCGTCAATCTTTGCAAGGATAACCTTGTCCTGCTTCTTTGACTCGCGAGTCTTGATGGCGCGTGAGAAGAGCTTCTTGTCGATAACGACACCCGAGAGTGACGGATTGGCCTTCAGAGAAGAGTCCTTCACGTCGCCGGCCTTGTCGCCGAAGATGGCGCGGAGCAGCTTCTCCTCCGGTGACGGGTCGCTCTCGCCCTTAGGAGAGATCTTACCTATCATGATGTCGCCTGGCTCTACGCGGGCGCCGATACGGATGATACCGTTCTCGTCGAGGTCCTTTGTAGCGTCCTCTGAGACGTTTGGAATGTCGGAAGTGAGTTCCTCCATACCGCGTTTTGTCTCGCGTACCTCGAGTGAGTACTCGTCAACGTGTACGGAAGTAAGTATATCGTCGCGTACGATACGCTCAGAAAGTACGATGGCATCCTCGTAGTTGTAACCCTTCCATGGCATGTAAGCCACGAGGAGGTTGCGGCCGAGTGCCAGCTCGCCGTTCTCCGTTGCGTAACCCTCAGTGAGGATGTCGCCGGCCTTTACGCGCTGACCCTTCTCGCAGATAGGACGCAGGTCGATGGTCATGTTCTGGTTGGTACGGCGGAACTTCGGTATGCGGTATTCCTTGATGGCAGGTTCGAAGCTGACGAACTCCTCGTCCTCAGTACGGTCGTACAGGATGCGGATTGTCGTTGCGTCAACATACTCGATGACGCCTTCGCCCTCTGCTGTTATCATGGTGCGTGAGTCCTCGCAGACCTGACGCTCCAGACCAGTGCCTACGATAGGCGCATCGTTGTGGAGCAGAGGTACAGCCTGACGCATCATGTTACATCCCATCAACGCACGGTGACCATCGTCATGCTCGAGGAACGGGATAAGGCCGGCACTGACAGAAGCAATCTGCTGTGGCGATACGTCCATGAGGTCTACCTGAGTAGGCTCAACTACAGGGAAGTCGGCGTTCTCACGACACTTTACCACGTCGCGTACGAAAGTACCGTCGTCATTGAGCGGAGCATTGCCCTGGCCGATGATGTGGTCTTCCTCCTCCTCAGCAGTGAGGTATTCTACGTGTGCATTGTCCAGGTCAACTACGCCGTCCTTAACCTTACGGTAAGGAGTCTCGATAAAGCCGAGGTCGTTAATCTGTGCGTACATACACAGAGAAGAGATAAGACCGATGTTAGGTCCTTCAGGCGACTCGATAGGACAGAGACGACCGTAGTGTGTATAGTGTACGTCACGCACCTCGAAACCAGCGCGCTCACGCGACAGACCGCCAGGACCCAGGGCAGAGAGACGACGCTTGTGCGTCACCTCGGCCAGAGGGTTGGTCTGGTCCATGAACTGTGACAGCGGGTTCGTACCGAAGAACGAGTTGATAACGCTCGAGATAGTCTTGGCGTTGATCAGGTCGGTAGGAGTGAACACCTCGTTGTCGCGTACGTTCATGCGCTCACGGATGGTGCGGCTCATACGGTTCAGACCGATAGAGAACTGGTTGGCCAACTGCTCGCCCACCGTGCGCACACGACGGTTGGAGAGGTGGTCGATATCATCCACAGCCAGGTTGCTGCTGATGAGGGTAATCAGATACTTGATGATGCCGATGATGTCATCCTTCGTCAGCACGTGGATGTTGGAGTCGGTATCCTTGCCCAACTTCTTGTTGATACGGTAACGTCCCACCTCACCCAAGTCATAACGCTTGTCGGAGAAGAAGAGGTTCTGTATCACCTCACGCGCACTTGCCTCGTCGGCAGGGTCTGCGTTGCGCAACTGACGGTAGATGTAGTAAACGGCCTCCTTCTCGGAGTTTGACGTATCCTTGGCCAGAGTATTGAAGATGATAGAATACTTCGAAGCCGACTCGGCATCCTTGTGTACGAGGATAGTGCTCTGTTCGCTGTCGAGGATGTCCTGCATGTTCTCCTCAGTAATCTCCGTCTCACGCTGGATGATGATATCGTTACGCTCGATGGAAACAACCTCACCGGTATCCTCGTCGACGAAGTCCTCTGTCCAGGTCTTCATGATATGAGCGGCGAGCTTGCGGCCGATAGCCTCCTTCAGAGTGCTCTTCTTGACAGGAATCTCCTCTGCAAGGTCGAAGATAGAGAGGATGTCCTTATCCTTCTCGTACCCGATGGCGCGGAGCAGCGTTGTCACGGGCAATTTCTTCTTACGGTCGATGTAAGCGTACATGACATTGTTGATGTCCGTAGCAAATTCAATCCATGAACCCTTGAACGGGATGATACGCGCACTGTACAGCGTAGAACCGTTTGCATGCACACCCTGTCCGAAGAATACGCCCGGCGAACGGTGCAACTGCGAAACCACGACGCGCTCGGCACCGTTGATGACGAAAGTGCCGTTGTTTGTCATGTAAGGAATTGTACCGAGGAAGACGTCGGAGATGATCGTCTCGAAGTCCGTATGGTCCTCGTCCGTACAGTAGAGTTTCATCTTTGCCTTCATAGGCACACTGTACGTCAGACCTCGCTCCAGACACTCCTCCACGCTGTAGCGCGGCGGGTCGATGAAGTAGTCAAGGAACTCGAGTACGAAGTTGTTGCGAGTGTCGGTAATAGGGAAGTTCTCTGCGAACACCTTATACAGACCGTCCTTCTTGCGCTCCTCCGGTGGAGTGTCGAGCTGAAGGAAATCGCGGAACGACTTCAACTGCACGTCAAGAAAATCCGGATAAGGCATCGGATTCTTCACGCGTGCGAAGCTAATTCTGTTTTCTGCAACTTTGGATGTCATGCTTTATTATATATATAATGTATTTTGTTGTCTCGATTAATAGTCCCTCTAACTGCGGCCCTTGGGCACCTCCCCCAAGTAGATGTTTTAGTTCAGACCGTTCCCATAAAGATACAAAAGGGTTAGGACCCACCTACTTGGAAGATCCTAACCTTTGTATAAAATTTCTTGTAAAGAAGTTTGCGTTAAGCAAAACTGCGAATCTTTTTCAAGATTACTTCAGCTCTACCTTAGCACCAGCCTCTTCGATAGCCTTCTTCAGGTTCTCAGCCTCTGCCTTAGCAAGACCTTCCTTGATGGTAGAAGGTGCACCGTCAACGAGCTCCTTAGCTTCCTTCAGACCGAGGCCACAAGCCTCCTTAACGGCCTTTACAACCTGCAGCTTAGCAGCACCTACCTCAGCGAGAACAACGTCGAAAGAGTCCTTCTCAGCTGCAGCAGCAGCGCCGTCAGCAGCAGGAGCAGCAGCAACTGCAACAGCAGCAGCAGCTGGCTCAATACCATACTCGTCCTTCAGGACCTGTGCGAGTTCATTTACTTCCTTAACGGTGAGGTTTACGAGTTCCTCAGCAATAGCTTTAATATCTGCCATTTTATTTTAAATTTTTATTTGTTTTGACTTGGTTTAGCGCAGACACTACATCATGCGCATGTTGTTTGTTGTTGAATTGGATTTGAGTAGTGATTACTCAGCACGCTCTCCGAGAGTAGTAAGGAGACCGTGGATAGTACCAGAACCGGACTGGAGTGCAGAAACGACGTTCTTTGCAGGCGACTGCAGGAGTGCAATGACATCTGCGATGAGTTCGTTCTTGCTCTTCAGAGCAGCCAGTTCAGCAAGTTTGTCAGCGCCAACGAAGATGCTCTCCTCTGCATAAGCAGCCTTAAGGGAAGGATTTTCGTCCTTGTACTCCTTAATCATCTTAGCAGGAACATTAGCCACCTCAGTGAACATCAGAGCGGTGTTGCCCTTCAGAGAAGAGTACATCTCGCTGTAGTCCGTCTCAGCAGCGTCAAGAGCCTTGATGAGAAGCTTGTTCTTCACAACGACCATCTTGACATTGTTCTGGAAAGCCTTACGACGCAGGTTACTCGTAGCCTCGGCGTTGAGACCAGTTACGTCTACAACGTAGAAGTGAGGATACTGAGCCAGCATAGCGCCAAGTTCAGAGATAATAGTATCTTTTACTTCCTTTTTCATTTTACAAAACTTTTAGAGTTAATCGGCTGATTTAGGATCAATCTTGATACCCTTACTCATTGTGCTTGAAATAAAGATACTCTTGATGTATGTGCCCTTTGCAGCAGCTGGTTTCAGCTTCACTACAGTAGCAATGAACTCCTTGATGTTACCTGCCAGTGCAGCAGCGTCCATAGACACCTTACCGATTGAAGTGTGGATGATACCACTCTTGTCAACCTTGAAGTCAATCTTACCTTGCTTGACTTCCTTTACCGCCTTAGCAACGTCCATTGTCACAGTGCCGCTCTTTGGGTTTGGCATCAGACCACGAGGACCGAGGATACGGCCGATAGGTCCAATCTTACCCATGCAAGAAGGCATAGTGATGATGACATCAACGTCAGTCCAGCCACCCTTGATCTTCTCGATGTACTCGTCAAGACCAACATAGTCGGCGCCAGCTTCCTTAGCAGCAGCTTCCTGATCAGGAGTACACAGTGCAAGCACACGTGTTACCTTACCAGTACCGTTAGGCAGGCTTACAACACCGCGAACCATCTGGTTTGCCTTACGTGGGTCAACACCGAGACGAACGTCAACGTCTACAGAAGCGTCAAACTTCGTTGTGGTGATCTCCTTTACGAGGGCAGATGCCTCTTCGATGGTGTAGAGTTTTCCCTGCTCAACCTTGTCAGCTACCGCCTTTTGATTTTTTGTCAGTTTACTCATTGTTTTTGAAGTTTTTTCGGTACAAACGGTTCCGTATCCCACTCCCCTTTGGGAGCTACGGGAAAGGATTACCTCCCGGAAATGTTAAATAAATCAGCGGACACTCTTAAAATGCAAGAATCCTTCTGTGTTATTACTCTGCTGCAGGGAACTCACCCTTTACGGTGATACCCATGCTACGTGCAGTACCGGCGATTACCTTCATGGCAGCCTCTACGGTAAAGCAGTTGAGGTCCTTCAGCTTGTCCTCGGCAATAGTCTTAATCTGATCCCATGTCAACTCAGCAACCTTGTTACGGTTAGGAGTAGACGAGCCAGACTTGATCTTTGCCAGTTCCTTCAGCTGTACGGCAGCCGGAGAAGTCTTGATGACGAAATCGAAAGACTTGTCGTCGTAGTAAGTAATAACAACTGGGAGCACCTTGCCAGCCTTGTCCTGAGTACGTGCATTGAACTCCTTGCAGAAGCCCATGATGTTGATACCCTTAGAACCCAGAGCCGGGCCTACCGGAGGTGAAGGATTGGCAGCGCCACCCTTGATTTGCAGTTTAAGTTGTCCAGCAACTTGTTTAGCCATCTTTGTTGTTAATATTAAAAGTTAACTATAATAAAAGGGGTTAATGGAAGCATTATATGTTTAACCCTCTTTTTCCACTTGCATGAAGTTAAGTTCCAGCGACGTAGCACGTCCGAAAATCTTAACACTTACCTTCAGCGTACGCTTCTCGGTGTTCACCTCGTCGATGACGCCGACAAAACCACTGAAAGGACCGTCGGTGACCTTAACGCTCTCTCCGGCGATGTACGGTATCTCCACTTCCTCAACCAGCTCTGTCTCCTCAGCAGTGCCAACCATGCGGTTTATGTCCTGCTGGCGTACAGGTGTCGGATCGTCAAGACCACCAAGGAATCCGAGGCAGTTAGGCATGAAGCGCAGCGTGTGCGCTGTGTCGCCGATAAGGTTAGCCTCTACAAAGAGATATCCAGGCAGAGCCACCTTCTCCTTCACGACGCGCTTGCCATTACGCAAAGCCGCATGTTTCTCCATGGGCAACAATACCTGTGAAACATGCTTCGCGAGCTGAGGATTGTGAGAGAGCTCAGCCTCTATATATTCTTTAAGTTTAGCTTCTTTTCCGCTAACGGCACGCATGGCGTACCACTTGTAACCTTTTTCAGCCATCAGACTTATATAAACGTATTATCCGTTTCTGTTGTAGTGGCATCACTCTGCCAGAACAGGAATGAACATTAATTAGGGTAGATAGAACTCATCACAAACTTGAAGACCGAGTCCATACAGAAGACAACAACCGCTATAACAAGCGAAGCAGACAGTACTACCATGGCGGAGTGTGTCAGCTGTTGTCTTGTAGGCCAAGAAGTCTTATGTGCAAGTTCTTCGTAGCAGGCCTTGCAATAATTTATAACCTTTTTCATAAAATCTTATTTGGCACGGGAGGAAGGAATCGAACCCTCATTGACGGTTTTGGAGACCGCTTTCCTACCATTGAAAGACTCCCGTAAATCCCTTCCTCATTTTCCTGCGGAGGCGAACCTCCGAGGAAAACTGTTGGAAGGTTTTATTTTGGATGAGTACTGGTCCTTATAGCTAAGGATTAGTCCTCGTATACCTCTGTGATCTGACCAGAACCTACGGTGCGGCCACCCTCACGGATAGCGAAGCGCAGACCTGCGTTCAGTGCTACAGCGTAGATGAGCTCAACAGTGATCTCTACGTTATCACCAGGCATTACCATCTCAACACCCTCTGGGAGAGAGATCTCACCTGTGCAGTCCATGGTACGGAGGTAGAACTGTGGGCGATACTTGTTGCCGAATGGAGTGTGACGACCACCCTCTTCCTTCTTCAGGACGTAGATAGAAGCCTTGAACTTCTTGAATGGCTTGATCTGACCTGGGTGGCAGAGTACCATACCACGCTTGATCTCAGCCTTGTCGATACCGCGGAGGAGCAGACCTACGTTATCACCAGCCTGACCTTCGTCGAGAATCTTACGGAACATCTCAACACCCGTAACGACAGACTTCTTGTCCTCACCGAGACCAAGGAGCTCAACCTCGTCACCTACGTGGATACGACCAGTCTCGATACGACCAGTAGCAACAGTACCACGACCTGTGATAGAGAATACGTCCTCAACTGGCATAAGGAATGGTTTGTCGAGGTCGCGTGGAGGATCCTGAATCCAGCTATCACAAGCGTCCATCAGCTCCATTACCTTGTCTTCCCACTTCTCAACGCCGTTCAGGGCACCGAGTGCAGAACCGCGGATGATAGGAGTATTGTCGCCGTCGAATTCGTACTGGTCGAGAAGCTCACGCATCTCCATCTCAACGAGCTCCAGCATCTCTTCGTCGTCAACCATATCACACTTGTTGAGGAATACAACGAGGCGTGGTACGTTCACCTGACGAGCGAGAAGCACGTGCTCACGAGTCTGAGGCATAGGACCATCAGTAGCAGCAACTACGATGATAGCACCATCCATCTGAGCAGCACCAGTTACCATGTTCTTCACATAGTCGGCGTGTCCCGGGCAGTCAACGTGAGCATAGTGACGGTTTGCAGTCTGATACTCTACGTGTGCGGTGTTGATAGTGATACCGCGCTCCTTCTCCTCAGGTGCGTTGTCGATCTGGTCGAAAGACTTAACCTCAGAGAGACCCTTCTTAGCAAGAACGGTGGTGATAGCAGCGGTAAGAGTGGTCTTACCGTGGTCAACGTGACCAATGGTACCGATGTTTACGTGGACTTTGTCACGTACGAAATTCTCTTTTGCCATTGTTTTAAATGTTTATTTTATTGCGATTTTGATTTTTTGCTTTATGGAGCTGTATCTGAGAGTTGAACTCAGGACCTCTTCCTTACCAAGGAAGTGCTCTA
>CAVCKM010000166.1:0-12469 GCA_963602765.1 Alistipes putredinis
CTTGCGCCGATGGTACTGCAATGCAATGCGGGAGAGTAGGAGGCCGCCTTCTTTCAAAAACAATCACGAGAACCTCAGAGTAGAAATATTCTGGGGTTCTTTTTTTGCTATATGCCAGCCCGTATGGACAGCCTAATGGGCAAATGTACACGGCTTTTTGTTAAACTTCCTTAACATTTGCGTTTTTATTACGTGGAACTTGCTAATAATCAGTAAAAAAGTAGTACCTTTGCACCCGCTTAGCAAAAAGCTGGGCTGCATTCATAGGATGTCGGCGTGAATTTGTGGTCGCGCGCCTCCGCATCTGCCGGATGTAATTAATATAATTCAAGACCACTGACACATTTAAGACAATGTACTTAGATCAGACTAAGAAGACTGAGATTTTCGGTCAGTATGGTAAGTCAACAACTGACACAGGTTCTGCAGAGAGCCAGATTGCACTTTTCTCTTACCGCATCAAGCACCTCACTGAGCACCTGAAGGCCAACCACAAGGACTACAAGACTGCTCGCAGCTTGACTCAGCTCGTTGGTAAGCGTCGTGCGCTTCTTGACTATCTCTACGACCGTGACATCACACGTTATCGTGCTATTGTCAAGGCTCTCGGTCTGCGTAAGTAATCATCGTATTGCTCCGCAACAGAAAAAGAAAATGCCTAATCCCGCAAGAGTCGATGACTATCGCTTCTGCGGGATTTTATCTTGAAATAAAACATTAAACCAAGGAGACCCTCACTCCGCAATACTTTTATTCTATTATGTATTTGTTTACATCAGAATCAGTTTCTGAAGGTCACCCAGACAAGGTGGCTGACCAGATTAGCGACGCTTTGCTCGACCAGTTCCTGGCTTACGACGAGAAGTCACACTGCGCAATAGAGTCGTTCGTGACTACCGGACAGGTAGTCCTCATGGGTGAGGTCCGCTCTGAAGCATATATTGACTTGCAGACTGTAGCGCGCAAGACAATCAATAAAATTGGCTACACGAAGTCGGAATACCAGTTCGACGGTAACTCTTGCGGTATCCTCTCCGCCATCCACGAGCAGAGCTCGGACATCAACCAGGGCGTTAGCCGTGAAGACGAGATGGCACAGGGTGCCGGAGACCAGGGCATGATGTTCGGCTATGCCACAAACGAGACCGACCGCTTCATCCCCGTTTCGCTCGACCTCTCTCACCTCATCATGAAGACGCTGGCAGAGATTCGCAAGGAAGGCAAGGAGATGACTTATCTCCGTCCCGACTCCAAGTCGCAGGTGACGGTAGAGTACGACGACAACGGCAAGCCTGTTCGCATTGATACTATAGTGGTGAGCACCCAGCACGACGACTTCGACGAGGACGCTCCTATGCTCGCACGCATCAAGGATGATGTCATCAAGATCCTCATCCCACGTGTGAAGGCACAGATAAAGGAAGAGAAGGTGCTCAGTCTCTTCAACGACAAGATAAAGTACTTTGTCAACCCAACGGGCAAGTTCGTCATTGGCGGTCCTCACGGTGACACTGGTCTGACGGGCCGTAAGATTATCGTAGACACCTACGGCGGCAAGGGCGCACATGGCGGCGGTGCCTTCTCTGGCAAAGACCCTTCGAAGGTAGACCGCTCTGCAGCATACGCAGCACGCTACGTGGCAAAGAACCTCGTGGCAGCCGGTGTGGCAGACGAAGTGCTCGTTCAGTTGAGCTACGCCATCGGCGTGGCAGAGCCGGTAAGCATCTATGTGAATACCTACGGCAAGAGCAACGTGAAGCTGACCGACGGCGAGATAGCAGAGAAGCTTAAGTCGAAGGAACTCTTTGACTTCCGCCCGAAGGCTATAGAGAATACTCTGAAGCTGCGCCAGCCGATGTACCTTGAGACGGCGGCTTACGGTCATACCGGACGTATGCCGAAGACCGTGAAGAAAGTGTTCACGTCGGCTTATCATCCGACAAAGGAAATAGAAGTGGAGCTCTTCACATGGGAGAAGCTCGATATGGTAGACAAGTTCAAGAAGGCGTTCGGCTGCTAATGCCGGCGTCTTTGTCCAAAGGGAATGATGCCAAACGATTCCATACAGCATACCGTTGAGCCGTCACTGACGGTGGCGGCTCCTTCGGATAGTAGCCACGTGGAAACAACGTCGGCCGCAAGGTCTGACAGTGCCGTAGTGGGGCGGGTGATGCTCCCGGCACAACAAGCCGAAGAAACTTCTTCGATGGAGATAAAACCAGTGAATCTGGACTCGCTGCAGAAGGAATATCTCTTCAGCTCGTTCTTCTCGAACAGAATAGCTTGGCACGAAGGAGAACCGGTGCACAGACAGGGCTACTCTGGCGATATCGTTCCCCAGCAGTTGGCCACAGACAATGTCGTTGCTCTGGCAGTGATATTCTGTATAAGTATGACGTTGCTGACGGTGTCGCGCTCGTTGCGTTTCCTGTCTTTCCACTTGCACAACCTGTTTAGGGTGCCGCGTACTGATTCGGCTTTGCTTCGTGAGACGAGCAATGAGGTAGGCTACCAGCTGTTCCTCTGTTTCGACGGTATCATGGCGATAGGCCTGTACGCTTTGTCGGTGTACAATGCGGTGAGCAGTGATGCGGAGGAGATAACTCTGGAGGACTATACCGTGGCAGGGGTAGTGATACTCGTCACGTTGGCGTATCTGCTGCTTAAGGCACTGATATGGTTGCTGACGCAGCGGTGGCTCATAGACAAGCAGAAACGCAATCTGGCACGAGTGGAGGCGTTGTTCCATGCATCCCTGACGGGACTGCTGTTCCTGCCGATAGCCCTGCTGCATGTATACTTCGGTCTCGGTGTGCAAGGGACGGCAATAAGCGGACTGGCGGTGTTCCTCTTGCTGAAGTTCGTCGAACTGTGCAAGATGCAGAGCCTCCTGCCGAAGAAGAAAAAGCCGTTGCGGCTTCTTCTGTACTTGTGCCTGCACGAGATACTGCCGTTGGCACTGTTGGCAAGCACACTGGCGTACAACGCCACGACATTGAAGCCCGAGCAGTTCGGGCAATGACATTCTGGTTACAATTTGCGAAAAAACGACATAGTTAGAAGATAAATTTAGGAAAAAACGATGGTAAAAAAGATTCTGGTTTCACAGCCAAAACCCTCAAGCGACAAATCGCCTTATTACAACATTGCCAATGACTTCAACGTGGAGCTCGTGTTCCGCCCCTTCATCAAGGTGGAAGGACTGTCCTCTCCGGAGTTCAGACAGCAGAAGGTCAACATATCCGACTATACGGCGATCGTG
Source organism: Alistipes putredinis (assembly GCA_963602765.1). GTDB lineage: Bacteria > Bacteroidota > Bacteroidia > Bacteroidales > Bacteroidaceae > Prevotella. The sequence goes on from CAVCKM010000166.1 coordinate 3,263, forward strand.
TTCACTTCGCGCCACGCTATCCAGCATTTCTTCGAACTTGCCAAGGAGCTGCGCGTCACTATCCCGGAGACACTGAAGTATTTCTGCGTCACCGAGACCATCGCCCTCTACATCCAGAAGTACACCCAGTATCGCAAGCGCAAGATATTCTTCGGCGAGACGGGCAAGATTGACGACCTCATCCCCATGATGGTGAAGCACAAGAACGAGCGTTACCTCGTGCCGCTGAGCGACGTCTCCAACGACTCCATCACGAAGTTGCTCGACTCAAAGGGACTGAACCATAAGGAGTGCGTCATGTACCGCACCGTGACAAACGGCTTCACCCCCGAGGAGAAGGCCAACTTCGACTACGACCTGGCACTCTTCTTCTCTCCCTCAGGCGTAAAGGCACTGCAGGAGATATTCCCCGATATAAAGTCCGGCGACATACAGATAGGCACCTTTGGTCCTTCAACAGCCAAGGCAGTGCGCGATGCCGGTCTGAACCTCGACTTTGAGGCGCCGACAGAGCGTTACCCGTCCATGACAGGTGCGCTGCGTCACTACCTGCAGGAGCAGGAGGACTAAGAAATAAACCATCCGAAGATGAAACATCCCAATGCTTTCCCAAAGTCCCAAAGGCTGTGCAGTAAGTATTTGATAGACCGCCTTTTTGAACAGGGCGCAAACAAGTCCTTCTCGGCATACCCGATGCGACTGGTATACAGGATAGAGGAAGGGGTGGGGGAGAACCAACTCCTCATCTCCGTCCCCAAACGCTACTTCAAGCACGCCGTAGACCGCAACCGCGTGAAACGGTTGGTGCGCGAAGCCTACCGCAACGGTCGCGCAGCATTGAAGTTGCCCGAGGACAAACATGCACTCCTCGCCGTCCTCTGGGTGGACTCACACCACCGCTCACAGGAGACCGTGGCGGCAAAGCTCCACACCCTCTTGGGAAGAGTAAGCGAGGAACTGCGTACCAAAGGCACAGAGGATGATGCTTAGACAAAACAGAGGACGATATGCTTGATATAATAAAGAAGGTGGCAGTGTTCCTGCTCTTGATACCGATAGTATTCTATCAGCGTTTCATCTCACCGTTTACCCCGCCAGCATGCCGTTTCACCCCGACCTGCTCAGAGTACGCAAGACAGGCACTGATAAAGCACGGACCGATAAAGGGCACGTGGCTGGCGATAAAGCGAATCTGCCGTTGCCATCCTTGGGGCGGACAAGGATACGACCCAGTACCATAGTTTATATACAACAACGTAACAACTGAAAACAATATATACAACCGATGAAGAATTTCATTGAAGAACTCAAATGGCGCGGCATGCTCGCACAGGTGATGCCGGGCGTAGAAGAACTTCTCCAGAAGGAGATGGTTACTGCATATCTCGGAACCGACCCGACGGCCGACTCCCTCCATATAGGTCACCTCTGCGGCATCATGATGCTCCGCCATCTGCAGAGCTGCGGACACAAGCCCATCATCCTCGTTGGAGGTGCCACGGGTATGATTGGCGACCCCTCAGGCAAGTCGCAGGAGCGTAACCTCCTCGACGCCGAGACCCTTTACCACAACCAGGAGTGCATCAAGGCACAGGTGGCGAAGTTTCTCGACTTCAACGCTACCGGCGGCAACGCTGCCGAGATGGTGAACAACTACGACTGGATGAAGGACTTCACCTTCCTCGACTTCGCACGCACCGTAGGCAAGCACATCACCGTCAACTACATGATGGCGAAGGAGTCAGTGCAGCAGCGCCTTAACGGCACGGCACGCGACGGTCTCTCGTTCACTGAGTTCACCTACCAGCTCCTCCAGGGCTACGACTTCCTCCACCTCTACGAGACGAAGGGCTGCAAGATGCAGCTGGGCGGCAACGACCAGTGGGGCAACATGACCACCGGCACAGAGCTGATACGCCGCACCCTCGGCAACGAGGCAGAGGCGTACGCCATCACCTGTCCGCTCATCACAAAGGCTGACGGCAAGAAGTTCGGCAAGACGGAGAGCGGCAACATCTGGCTCGACCGCAAGCGCACCTCGCCATACAAGTTCTACCAGTTCTGGCTCAATGTCAGCGACGACGACGCAGAACGCTACATCAAGATATTCACCTCTCTGGACAAGGAGACCATCGACGGTCTCGTGGCAGACCACAAGCAGGACCCCGGTCAGCGCATCCTGCAGAAGCGTCTCGCACAGGAGGTCACCGTCATGGTACACTCCCAGGAGGACCTCGACATGGCTATCGAAGCCAGTGGCATCCTCTTCGGAAAGAGCACCAAGGACGCACTGGAGAAGCTCGACGAGCAGACCTTCCTCGACATCTTCGAGGGTGTAGGCCACTTCACCATCTCTGCCGACAAGCTCGGCCAGCCTGCCGTGGAGATTCTCACCGCAGACGACTGCAAGGTGTTCCCCTCAAAGGGTGAGATGCGCAAGATGGTACAGGGCGGCGGCGTTTCCCTCAACAAGGAGAAGCTCGAAGACCAAAACCGTCCTATCACCTCCGACGACCTCATCGCCGGCAAGTACATCGTAGCACAGCGCGGAAAGAAGAACTACTTCCTCATCACGGTGAAGTAATCCAATACATAACATACAAAATCCCTGTCAAGTAAGCTGCAGCATCGCCGCTCCAGTTCACTTGGCAGGGATTTTTTTTGTGTGTTTATTTGGCAGAATAAATAAAAAGTATTACCTTTGCACCCGCAAAACACTCTTTCGGGGCGTTTTGACATATTGGTATTGTCGTATGGTGTAATGGTAGCACAACAGGTTTTGGTTCTGTTTGTCGTGGTTCGAATCCGCGTACGACAACTATTACAGTTAAATCTAACAATCCTAAACACCGTTTTCCCCCTTACTTATGAAGAAAATCGTTGCCTTGGTATTCATGGTAGCACTTGCCGTTTGCGTATGTGCACAGAGTACCTCACGCAAATTTGTTCTGAAGAACTCAGCTGACGGAAAGTCAGAGCTCACCGTATACCTCCCCTCTGCCTCTGCAGCCGAGAAAGCCGGCGGACGTATCATCGTAGACTGTCCCGGTGGCGGGTACACCCACCTGGCCATAGACAACGAGGGACACAACTGGGCCGAGTTCTTCAATGCACAGGGCATAGCATACGTCGTATTGCAGTACCGCATGCCAAACGGCGACCGCAACATACCTCTGTCTGACGCATACAACGCCATACGCACCGTGCGCGACTCGGCAAAGGTGTGGAACGTCAATCCGCGCAACGTCGGCATCATGGGCTTCTCCGCAGGAGGGCACCTCGCATCCAGCGTTTCCACACACGCCACGAAGGACGTAAAGCCAAACTTCGCCATACTCTTCTATCCCGTCGTCTCGATGATAGCCAACCAGACTCACAAGGGGTCTGTCACACATTTCCTCGGAGAGAACTGGCAGGACAAGGAACTCATTGCCGAGTGGACCAACTACAAGAAGATAGACAAGGACACACCGCCGACGCTCCTCCTCCTTGCCAGCGACGACAAGGCAGTGCCGGCAGCCACCAATGCCGCACTCTACTATGCCGCACTCTGCAAGAACAAGGTGTTCTGCGAGATGCACTCATACCCGAAGGGCGGACACGGCTTCGGCTTCCGTGACACCTTCCCCTTCCACAACCGTATGCTCGACAACATCACCGAGTGGCTCAAGAGTCTCCCCGCCCCTCCAGAGGTGGACGCAGAGACCGGTGCTACTGCGCAGAAATAACGGAAGCATGAAAAAATGGTTAAAAAGGCGCACCTTTTCGGGTGCGCCTTTTTCGTTTCATTTATTATTCGTATATTTGCAAACGAATAACCAAAAGACTATATATACATGGAAAAGAAACTCATCAACGTGCGCTGCCGCAACAACGGCGAGACGATAGAAGCCGAGATTGGCTGCAAGATATCCGACGTGCTGCCTCTGCTCAACCTCAATATGACGTTGCCGCCGATGGTGGTAAAGGTGAACAACCGTGTCGTGGGCTTGAACTACCGCCTCTTCGGCAACAAGACCCTCGAATTCCTCGACATCACCTCCGAGGCTGGTATGCGTGCATACACCAAGACACTCTACATGGTGCTCTGCAAGGCTGTGCGCGACCTCTATCCCGAGGCGCGCGTCAAGATAGAGTTCTCCGTCTGCAACGGATACTTCTGCCGCCTCTTCCTCGGACGCGACGTGACACCCGACGATGCCAACGACATACGCCAGAAGATGCAGGAGATAATTGCCGCCGACATACATACACACCGCCACCAGCAGCCCACCGAGGACGTCGTGAAACGACTCGAAGAGCGCGGCGAGACGTCCAAGGTGAACCTCATAAAGAGTCTCGGAGAGATGTACACCACCTTCTACTCCCTCGACGACTACTGCGACAACTACTACGGCCCCGTGCTCACCCGCACCGGACTGCTCACCACCTTCGGACTGGAGATGTTCGCCGACGGTCTGCTGCTACGTGTGCCCCAGCGCAGCGAGCCGACGAAACTCGCCCCGTTCGTCAAACAGAACAAGATGCTCGACGTGTTCCAACAGTACCATGAGTGGCAGGACAAGATGGAGATTGGCACCGTGGGCGACCTCAACCAGGCAATCATCGGCGGACATTCCAACGACATGATAAACGTCTTCGAAGCCCTGCAGGACAAGCAACTCATGCGCGTGGCGGACGACATAAAGTCGCGCCACAACGTGAAGGTGGTACTCATCGCCGGCCCGTCCTCCAGCGGCAAGACAACGACGTGCAAGCGACTCTCCGTGCAGCTCATCACCAATGGCATGTGGCCCGTAGGCATCTCCCTCGACGACTATTTTCTCGACCGTGAGGCAACGCCCAAGGACGAGAACGGCGAGTATGACTTCGAGTCGCTCTATGCCCTCAACCTCGAACTCTTCAACCAGAACCTCTCCGACCTCATCGAGGGCAAGGAGGTGGAGCTGCCGCGCTACAACTTCGTGGAGGGCAAGTCCGAGATGAGCGGCAAGAAACTGCGGCTGATGCCCAACGAGGTGCTCGTCATCGAAGGCATACACGCCCTGAACCCCTCGCTCATCACCCAGGTGCCCGACTCGCAGATATACCGTGTGTACGCCTCCGCCCTAACCACCATCATGCTCGACGACCACAACTATATCCACACCACCGACAACCGCCTGCTCCGCCGCATGATACGCGACCACAAGTACCGTGGCACGTCAGCACAGAAGACCCTCCACCGCTGGGCTTCCGTACGCGCAGGAGAGAACAAGTGGATATTCCCATACCAGGAGAATGCCGACGCAGTAATCAATACCGCCATCCTCTTCGAGCTTGCCGTCATCAAGACCCAGGCAGAGCCGCTTCTGGAGCAAGTGCCAGAGAACAGTGACGAATACTCCGAGGCATACCGACTGCGAGAGTTCCTGCGCTATATTAAGCCAATGCCCGAAAACCAGATACCGCCCACCAGTCTCCTGCGGGAGTTCCTCGGGGGCAGTAGCTTTGAATATTAAAAGAACGACACGACACCTGAGACTATACTAATATGATAAAGACAATAATGACAGCAGTAGTAGCGGCAGGGGTGCTCAGCGCCCCCGCAAAGAATGAGGTGAAACTGGACAACGACCTCATGACCCCCGAGGCACTCGAAGCCCTCGGCAATGTGAAGAACGCCTTGGCATCACCCGACGGCAAGCACATCGTGTACCAAGTGGAATATGCACGCTTGGAGGAAAACAAGAAGCAGCAAGTACTATACGTCATGAACGCCGACGGCACCGAAGCGCGCCAGCTCACCGCCGACGACAAGAGCGAGAATGACGCCGCATGGATACAGGGCGGCAGACGCATCGCCTTCCTCCGCGACAAACAACTGTGGAGCATGGCGCCCGACGGCACAGACCGCCGGCAGCTCACCGACGACAAGACAGAGATAGAAGGCTTCATCTTCTCGCCCGACGAGCAGCGTGTCATCCTCATCAAGAGCATACCGTACCACGGTACGGTAAACGCCAAGCCTGCCGACTTGCCCAAGACCAGCGGACTCGTCGTCACCAATATGAACTACCGCCACTGGGACCACTACGTCGAGACGAACGCCCACCCCTTCCTTGCCAACGTGGCTGCCGACGGTAAGGTGGACGAAGGCACGGACATCCTCAAAGGCGAGCCGTACGAATGTCCCATGGCACCCTTCGGGGGCACGGAGCAGCTGGGATGGAGCCCCGACTCGCGCACCGTGGCGTACACCTGCCGCAAGGCTGAGGGACTGCAGTACTCCCTCTCCACCGACTCTGACATATACCTTTATAATATAGACACCCAGACCACCACCAACATCTGCAAGCCTGCAGACTACGTGGCACCGCCCCTCGACCCGACGATGAGCGCCAAGGACCAGCCCGTCAATGCCCCCGAGAACCTGAAGAACAACGTAGGCTACGACACCAATCCGCAGTACTCCCCCGACGGTCGCTATATAGCTTGGCAGAGCATGGAGCACGAGGGTTACGAGTCCGACCGCAACCGCCTCTGCGTCTACAATGTGAAGACGGGCGAGAAGACCTACGTCACCGAGCAGCTCGACGGCGATGTGAACCAGTTCTACTGGAACGCCGACTCCAAGTCGCTCACCTTCGTCAGCGTCTGCCAGGCTACAGCCAATATCTACCAGACCAACCTCAAGGGCGAGGTGCGGCAGATAACCCGCGACTGCGCCGACTACGCAGGCATCTCACCTGCCAACACCGGCAACGCCATCCTCACACTGCGCCACAGCATGACAGCCCCCAACGACATCTATGTCGTAAACGCAAAGAAGGGTACGGCGACGCAGTTGACAAAGGAGAACGACCATATCCTCTCCCAACTGACCTTCGGCACGGTGGAGGAACACTGGACCACCACCAAGGACGGCAAGAAGATGCTCGTATGGATAGCCCTGCCGCCACATTTCGATGCCACGAAGAAGTACCCCACGCTGCTCTTCTGCGAAGGCGGTCCGCAGTCGGCAGTGAGTCAGTTCTGGAGTTACCGTTGGAACGTCCAGATAATGGCAGCCAACGGCTACGTCGTCGTTCTGCCCAACCGCCGAGGTGTGCAGGGCATGGGGCAGGAATGGAAGGCGGCAGTCAGCGGCCACTGGACCGGAGAACCCATGCAGGATCTGCTCGACGGCATCGATTATGCCGTGGCTAATCTGCCGTATGTTGACAAAGACCGCCTCGGTTGTGTGGGAGCCAGCTTCGGCGGCTACTCCGTCTACTACCTCGCCGGTCACCACGACAAACGCTTCAAGGCGTTCATCGCCCACGACGGCGACTACAACCTGGAGGCTTCCTACAGCGAGACCGAAGAGATGTGGTTCAACAACTGGGACCTTGGCGGTGCACCATGGCACGCCGACAAGTCCGACGCCATAAAGGCGACATACGCCAACAGTCCCCACCGCTTCGTAGACAAGTGGGACACCCCCATCCTCTGCATACACGGTGAGAAGGACTACCGCCTCAACCTCACGCAGAGCATCGGAGCCTTCACCGCAGCCCGTCTGCGCGGCATCCCTGCCGAGCTGCTCCTCTTCCCCGACGAGAACCACTGGGTGCTCAAGCCGCAGAACGCCATCCTATGGCAGCGCACCTTCTTCGACTGGCTCGCCAAGTGGGTCAAGTAATAGGCTGGCCAATTTAATGTACCAACATTTTGAATATAGGCTGCTTTTGCGGTATGTGCTTGGCGGCATGCCGAACTTCTGTTTGAAGCATCGGCTGAAGTAGTATGGGTTGCTGAAGCCTGTCTTGTATGACACTTCCGCCACAGTGATGTTGTCCTCCTCTAACAGGCGTTTTGCCTCCGTGAGGCGTATCTTGCGTATGTAGTGGGAGATGTTGGTGAAGAAGTGCATCTTGAAGTCCGTGAGCTGCTGCTCCACCCTTATCCTCTCGCGCAGTCTGCGTTTGTCCTCCAGTTCGCGCAAGATGAAGTAGATGATGGCCCCTGCGGCGATGAAGTACGCCAGCCATGCGTACCACGTGGCCCAGAACGGTGGGGCGATGACGAACGTCACCATGGTGCTGTCCTCGCTCCTGTCGTTGTCCATGTAGCTGCTGTGCAGATGGAAGCGGTATGTGCCCGGGGGCAGGTTCTTGTATATGGCAGCAGGAATCTTCGAGGGTTCCGACCACTCTTTGTCGTACCCCTCGAGCCAGTAGGTGTACTGGCTGTTGTGTTCGCGGTCGAAGGTGAAGTCCGAGAAGCGTATCTGTATGGAGTTGTGCGTGTGGTCGAGGTGGAATGCCTTGCCGTCGTGGTTGGCCTTACCTTCGTTTTCCAGTTGCTCCAATGGTATGTTGTTGATGTGGATACTGGTGAGTCCCGCCCTGGTATTCTGTGGTTTGCGCACCATGTTGTCTGGGTTGAAGTACGCCATGCCGTTCTTGGTGACGAAGGCAACCAGTCCGCCGGGCAGAGTGCAGGCGGCGTTCTCCAGGCAGCGGTTGCCGAAGAGGTTGACGTTGCTCAGGGAGTAGTTGTATGGGCTGAATTGAAAATCGGCGGCCGAAGGGAAAGCCAAAGCCCTATACTCCATAGCCCAGGGCAACGCCCTGGGTTTTTGTTTGTATGTATCCACGCGCCCTGTAAGGGCAAAAGTCCATATTCTTGGCGTGAATAGGGTTTGTGTACTTTTGCCCTTGCAGGGCGGTGGTTGGTGTCCCGATGTCTTGCTCTTATTTTTTTTTGCAACGGTACGAATAATTTTCGTGATGCGTAACGTCAGTAATGTTTTTTTTTGTACCTTTGCAGACGTATGATGGTCTTAGTAACGAGACCGATAGCTTGTATTTTCGATAACACTAATACATGTTTATGAAGAGATTTACCCTTTTTTGCAGCATCCTCTTTTCCATGCAGTTTGCCGCAGTTTCTGCTCAAACGACCACTACGGTTAATCAGATGCTGGTTCATAATGGCGACGGTAGTGTCGTAGAGTATACTACGTCGGACGTTAACTACGTGTCATTTGCTACTTCGCAGATTGAAGCAACTACTGACGGAAAAATCATTAACGGTCACAAGTTCGTGGACCTCGGTCTGCCCAGTGGACTGCTTTGGGCTGAGAATAATGTCGGTGCTGAAACCGCTGCCGACTATGGTTGTTATTTGGTTCTTCCGTTAAATGCATAGATGGAATGAAAATATTTTAGGATTTATACAAAA
>CAVCKM010000167.1:0-2819 GCA_963602765.1 Alistipes putredinis
GTGAAGGGCGGTAACGTGCCTAAGGAGTTCATCCCATCCGTACAGAAGGGCTTCGAGGACTGCCTCAAGCAGGGCGTGCTCGGCGGCTATCCTGTGACTGGTCTGAAGGTTACTCTGCTCGACGGTAGCTTCCACCCCGTTGACTCTGACCAGCTCTCATTCGAGCTCGCAGCACGCAACGCCTTCAAGAACGCTTGTCCTAAGGCAGGCCCAGTGCTCATGGAGCCTATCATGAAGGTAGAGGTTGTTACTCCTGAGGAGAACATGGGTGACGTCATCGGTGACCTCAACAAGCGCCGTGGCATGGTACAGGGCATGGAAGAGGCTCGTAGCGGTGCACGCATCGTGAAGGCTATGGTGCCACTGGCTGAGATGTTCGGTTACGTAACAGCTCTCCGTACCATCACTTCCGGCCGCGCTACTTCTTCTATGGAGTACGACCACCACGACCCAGTATCAAGCTCTATCGCCAAGGCTATCCTCGAGGAGGCTAACGGTCGCGCTGACTTGGTATAATACAACCAAAACAGATATTGATGTAGAGTGGGGGACTCGTGAGCAAATGACTCTTTACGAGTCCTCCCCCGCATCGCTCTTTATATAACAACAAATCACTTCAAAACGAAAACGACAATGAGTCAGAAAATCCGTATCAAGCTGAAGTCTTACGACCACACTCTCGTAGACAAGTCAGCAGAGAAGATCGTTAAGGCCGTTAAGGCTACAGGCGCTATCGTTAGTGGTCCTATTCCACTTCCTACTCACAAGCGCATCTACACTGTTAACCGCTCTACCTTCGTAAACAAGAAGAGCCGTGAGCAGTTCCAGCTGTCAGACTTCAAGCGTCTCATCGACATCTACAGCTCAACAACAAAGACTATCGACGCTCTCATGAAGCTCGACCTCCCTTCTGGTGTTGAGGTAGAAATCAAGGTGTAGTCGCAACGGCGCACCTTTGACGCTACGTATAACGCATAATCCCTTGCAGGACCGTTTCGCGGACTTGCAGGGGATTTTTCGTAGGTTCCACGCCAATGGACTCTTCTACGTCAATGGACTTTTACGCCAATGATTTTTAGGACGTTAATAGCCGTTAATTGACCGTTAATTTACCATTAATTTTTTTTCTCTTTTATATCTCCCTACAATTCTGACTGAATATTAATAATCTAATTAGCGAACAAAAAATTAACGGTCAATTAACGGTCCATTAACGGCAATTAACGTTACCCCGTGCACGCAGCATTGCCTTACCTGTATTTCCGTCATAACGTGGCGTTAAGATGTTTTTTTTGTGTGCGCACACAGAGAGAAAAGTGGTTAACGTGTGTTAAAAACACAAAGATTTGATTAAAGTTTTTTGTCGGAGATTAAATTTATGTTTACATTTGCAACCAAACCCACGTAGCAAGTAACCAATCGTAATGACAAAAGATTATATACGATATATCTTCATAGCTCTTCTCGCTCTCCTGTCCGCCGTCGGCGTGCAGGCGCAGGATTGGCGACTCAAGACGAACGTGGCTTACCTGGCTACCGCCACGCCAAACCTCGCCGTGGAGCACAGGTTTGCAGAGCATTGGTCGTGGGACTTGTCCGTCGGTTGGAACCACTTCACCTTCAACGACAACAAGAAGTGGAAGCACGTGGCTGTGCAACCTGAGGCGCGCTATTGGTTGCAGTGCCCCTTCAAGGGACACTTCTTCGGAGCTCACCTGCTCTACTCGCATTTCAACGCCGGGGGCATGAAGTTGCCGTTCGGTATGTTCAGCGAACTGGAGCACCACCGCTTCCAGGGCAACATGGGCGGCGTGGGCATCGCTTACGGTTACAACTGGACGCTGGGAAAGCAGAAGCGGTGGGCCATAGAGGCGGAGATTGGCGTGGGTTACGTGTACGCCCACTACGACAAGTTCCGTGACGACCAGAAATGCGCCACGCAGACTAGCACGGAGTCGAAGCACCTCTTCATGCCTACGAAACTGAACATTGCCGTCGTGTACAACTTCGGCAAGACCGACCGACTGAAGAACTGCCGCAAGACGGTAGTGGAGAACGACTATACGCCTGTCGTACAGAATACTGACACATTGAAGCCTCTTGTCCCGCACCAGCCCAACTCACTGCCATACGACAAGGATGCAGCGGTCGAGATTGCAGAATGTCAGAAGCCGCAAAATGCTACGGAAGTGGCAAGTGCTCCAAGCATCGCAGAGGCAGGCAGACAGCGTGAGTATGTGTACTTCCCTATTTCGTCGTCTGACATCAACCGCAACTACTCCGGCAATGGCGCATCGCTCGACCGCATACTGGCACGCATCACGGTGGCCCGCAACGGCGGCGACGCAAAGATAAAGAAGATACGCATCATTGGTCTGGCATCCATCGACGGACCTTCGGCATACAACGCTCGCATTGCCAAGCAGCGCGCTGATGCCCTCGCAAAATACCTGCAGGTACGCACTGCTCTGCCTATGTCTGTCTTCGAGACAGTCAACGGCGGTGAGGGATGGGACGACCTTCGCAAGAAGGTGGAGGAAGCCGCTGACTCTGCTTTGCCGCAGAAGAAGGCTGTCCTTCGTATCATCGACACCGAGAAGGACCTCGACCGTCGCGAGCAGCGCCTCAAGCAACTTGACGGCGGCAGTGTCTGGGCAGACATGAAAAATACTGACTTGGTACGCTCCCAGCGTGCCGCCTGTGTAGTGGAGATAAATCCATAGTAAAGTGTAAAAAATAACTTGAGCAGTTTTTATATGACTGTTCGAATTGAATGCGATGGGCTGAAAGCCCTATACTACATAGCCCAGGGCAACGCC
>CAVCKM010000168.1:0-23730 GCA_963602765.1 Alistipes putredinis
CAGAGTCCCGCCATCCTCGGCTATAAGCCTAACGATGGCACGGCGTGGGTACGACGCTGCAAATGTAGTAAAATATAACGTAACCTCCAAACTTTTAACGAAAAAAGTGATGGGGAAGGGTGATAAATATGAGATTTGTAATCCGCTGGAGCATCTGACGGAAGCGTTTGCAGGGGTTGCAAAGTTTGCAGACTTCGCAGATTCTGCAAACTCGTCAACCTAAATTTTGCCCCATTTGCCCCAGTACCCCACTGGGGCATTTGCCTTCATCAAATCATTTGTTTTTCAATTCCATGACAACGTTATCCACAATATATAAATCGCCCATCAGATATAGCAACGAGCGTTCATCGTGAAGCAGTTCATTGGTCTTGCTTTTCTGAAAAATATCGAACGCTCTTTCTGGCGAAATATCCAAACGTTCAGCCAGCTTGGCGCATATTCTCCCTATCTTCATCCAAAGTTGCGAATCTCTTAACATAATGAATCCTCCTTTCTCGCTAAATCATTTAATGGTTCTGCATTTATGTAATGCAAGCTCTTGTCAAGTATCTTTTGTGAGATAATACAAATCTGATTGTTGGGTTGATGTTCGGACAATCGTTTCAGAGCGTACTCCATGGAGACATCACCATTCAGATAATCTTCGATGGTTGTGACAACTCTATCATCAGCTATTCCACCTTCCACATAGTCATAGTCTTTCCAAGGCATCTTGCCATCTCGGCTTTTTACGATGAAGTCCAACCATTCCTCGTCGTATGCTGAAAATCTCTTGCAACGAGCATTTTGTCTGATATAATCTTCATCAAGTTCATAGACATTCAGCCATTGTGGCAATCCTAAGTTGACAACTCTTGTAGCCCAACTTACAGCTTGCTCACGAATGTCTGTAACATAGAAACCCTTCCCGAAATCGAGATTGTCTCGTCCGATATGGCATAATGGAGATTCCACTATGTGAGTTGCCCCATGATAAACTTTACGCATGATTTCTTATTCTATAGTTAATTTAAAGAGGCTTCCAGACGGTGGAGTGCCTGCCGCAAATCGGTCACTACATACTCCTTGCTTTGCGTATGTAGTGGATCGAGTTTGGTAGTCAGACCATGTATTAGCCCAACCTTTTTCATCCGGTCATACATTTCCCGTCTGCTACATTCCTCTGCTTGTGCTGTCAAATCCACGCACATGGCGGCAAAGGCCAAAGCCTGTTGGGTTTCTGTTATACTCATAATTCGCTTGTTTAAAGTGAAACATGCTTCAAAGTTAGTGCTTTCTTTTGAAAAAAACGCCTTTTCTCTCACTTTTTTTGTTAGAAGTTTGGAAGTTACGTTATATTATTACTCTTCCAGCACCCATTTCCACACCGGTTTCAACTCTATTTCCAATCCATTGTACTCCATCGTTCCTTCATCCTCGTATGTGATGATAATCGCTTGGCGGAGGGGCTTGAAGGAATGGAGGGCGGCAAGGGCTTTCATCTCCCTTTCCAAGGTTGCCTCGTCGCTCATCCTGTAACTGGCTTGAATCCCCAACCCCTCTTCGGGAACAAAGAAATCTACCTCTATTCCCTTGTTGAAATAATACAAGCCACTACCATATTTCTTGTATAATGTGATGGCGCAGAGATTTTCCAACAGCAGCGTGTCGGGATTGTTGACAAACAGATGCATCAGACCATTATCTACAAAATAGTGTTTTTTGATGGTCTCCTTTTCTACAAACTTGGAGGCATAGTTGTCCAAAGAAACCAAGAGGCAGGATTCTTGCAGGTAACGAACATATTCCATGACGGTGGACGGACTGCAGGAAGCCCCTGTCGATTTAACCAAGTTGCAAAGCCGGTTGAGAGAGCAAGGCTGCATGACACTTTCCGCCAGTCGGCGGACGCAAAGGCGCAGTGCATCCTCGTTCTTGATTTTATGGCGCACCACGAGGTCGTTGAAGAAAATGCGGTTGTACAGGCTGTTGAGCCATATCCGCTTCTCGCGGAAATTCACCAGCTCCGGGAAACCGCCCCATTCGAAATAGGTGCGGAAATGACGTTGCAGTTCGTTGGCCTTTCTGCCATATTGCCATCCCTTGGACAAAATCACTCCATTGGCTTTCAGGTATTCCTCAAAAGAGTATGGAAACACCTTTATATCCAAGTATCTGCCTCCGAGGACAGTCTCAATGTCGCGGCTGAGCATCTTTGCGTTACTCCCCGTCACATAAACCTGGTATTTTCTGTTGGCAAGCCTGCGGGCGAAATTGGCCCATCCGTCCACATTCTGGATTTCGTCAAAGAAGAATACCGGGGTGCCTTCGTACATGCTGTGGTATGCTTGCAGGATGAGGTCGAAGTCCATTGCCGTCATCTCCTTCAGGCGTTCGTCGTCGAAGTTGACGTAAACGATGTCTTCCACATCTGTTCCAGTCTCCATGATTTGTTGCATGCGTTGAAACAGCAAGTAGGATTTTCCTGCTTGCCTAACCCCGACGAACACATAGTTGCCATGTTCCTCTAAGGTTAGAGGACGCTCCACCAAGGGTATGCTGCCGATATATTCCTGGTTCTCAGATATTATCGTCCTAAACAATTCGATGTCCATTGCTTCGTTTTTGCTGCAAAGGTAATGTTTTTATTCGATGCCACAAAATAAAATCCGCGATTTTTATTCGGTGGCATCGAATAAAACCAAGCAACCTTTCCTGCTACCCTTGATTTGTGGGATAAGCAGGAAAGGTTGCGTTGTGATAGTGGCCTTTTTGTGGGGTTTGAATATATCTACAGTAGCTCGGGGAGCTGGAACAGCTTTATCGAGTTGCTTCCCTTAATGAGGATGTATTGGTCTTGGGGCTGTTCGGTTGTCAGGGCTGCTTTGACGGCCTCAACGTCGGGGAACTTGCGGAAGTCGCAGGCGGTATTGCCGAACGCCTCTCCTACGAGCCATACGTTGGTGATGCCGTCAGCCTTGAGGGTGTCCACAACCTTCTGATGCTCCTCGGCACTGGCTTCGCCCAACTCGCGCATGTCGCCAAGGATGGCCATCTTGTTTTCCACCTTCATGAGGGCGAAGTTCTTCAGGGCTGCCGCCATTGATGTGGGGTTGGCATTGTATGTGTCGACGATGAGCTTGTTGTGGTCGGTCACCGTGAGCTGCGAACGGTTGTTGCTCGGGATATAGTTGGCCAGGGCATGGTCTACCTGCTCGGGGGTGACACCGAAATATGTGCCTATCGTGGCGGCGGCGAGCATGTTGTATATGTTGTATGCACCGATGAGGTGCGTGTCCACATGGTGCACACCCAGTTCGGCTTTCTGCGGCATCGACCAGTCGAAGGTAAGGAACGGAGCACACTCCCCTACCCTGCCACGTACGGCAAGGTCGTCAGCATTGCTCTCCACACCGTATTTTATCAGGGTCAGTCCCTCGGCGATGCCAGCCAAGTGTTCGTTGTCTGCATCTATGAAGGTACGCGTGTCCGAATGCTGACGAAGTTTGTCGTACAGCTCGCCCTTTGTCTTTACCACTCCCTCGAAGGAACCGAATCCCTCGAGATGCGCCTTGCCTACGTTGGTGATGATGCCGAAGTTAGGCTCCACGATGTCTACAAGTGTCTTTATCTCGCCGGGGTGGTTTGCGCCCATCTCTACCACGGCGATGTCGTGGTCGCGGGTAAGCTGGAGGAGAGTCTTCGGCACGCCGATGTGGTTGTTGAAGTTGCCCTGTGTATAGTGCACATTGAACTTCTCAGACAGAACGGTGGCGATGAGCTCCTTCGTGGTTGTCTTGCCGTTGGTGCCCGTCACGCCGATTATGGGCGTGCCCAGTGCGCGGCGATGCTCGTTGGCAAGTTGCTGGAGGGTGGTCAGCACGTCGGGGACGACGATATAACGGTCGTCTACGGCATACTGTGCCTCATCGATTACGGCGTATGCGCACCCTTTCTCGAGTGCGGCGGCGGCAAACTCGTTGCCATTGAAAGAGTCGCCTTTTAGGGCGAAGAATATGCTTCCCTTCGGACAGTTGCGACTGTCGGTGGTGACAGTCGGGTGCAGAAGGAAAAGGGAGTATAAGGTGGTCATTGTGTGTATTAGGAGGGGTATTGTTCCTTTTTTATATTCAGTTAAACATTCAGCATGCTATTAAGGGCGTATCTGACCGTTGCCCTCAATGAGCCATTTGTACGTTGTTATCTCTTCCAGCGCCATCGGGCCTCTTGGACCGAGCTTTTGCGTGGAGATGCCTATCTCGGCACCCAGTCCGAACTGTGCTCCGTCGGTGAAACTGGTGGGGGCGTTGACGTAGACGCACGCTGCATCCACCTCACGCTGGAAGCGACTGGCGGCATCGGCATTGTCCGTTATGATGCACTCGCTGTGTCCCGAGCTGTATTGGCGTATGTGGTCGAGCGCAGCGTCCAGACTGTCCACAATCTTTATTGACAAGTCGTACGACATCCATTCCTTACCGTAGTTGTCATAATGGAACGTCACGCGTCCCTGCATGGGTTCGAGCAGCGCAGGGAGGTCTGCCTCGCGGTCTTTGTGGACGAGCAGACAGTCCAGGGCGTTGCAGACGCTGACACGACGTGTCTTGGCGTTGTTTATGACACGGCGCCCTATCTCAAGGTCGCCGTCCTTGTCGAAGTATGCGTGCACCACGCCGGCACCTGTCTCTATCACGGGCACCTTGGCGTTGTCGCGAACGAAGTCTATCAGTTTGCGTCCGCCACGCGGAATGCAGACGTCGATGTATCCGACGGCAGACAGCATCTCTGCCGTAGCGTCGTGGGTAGCAGGCAGGAGTTGCACTACTCCGGTATCGATGCCCTCCGCTTCGAGTACACGGTGAATCAACGCCACGATGGTCTTGTTGGACTCGTCAGCATCCTTGCCGCCCTTCAGCACGCAGGCGTTGCCGCTCTTGAAGCAAAGCGAGAAGACGTCGAACGCCACATTGGGGCGCGCCTCGAATATCATGCCTATCACTCCGAACGGCACGCTGACACGACGCAGTTTCAGCCCGTTGTCCAGCGTCTTCTCCATGAGCACCCTGCCCAGCGGCGAGGGCAGCTCTGCCACGTGACGCATGTCGGCTGCTATGCCGGCAAGACGGTCGGGGGTGAGCTGCAGACGGTCGTAAAGCGGATTGCTCTTGTCCATACGCGAGAGGTCTACGGCGTTTGCCGCGAGTATGGCATCCTCTTCTTTGGTTATCGCCTCAGCCACTGCCAAGAGCACCTCGTCCCGACGGGCATCGGGGATGGTGTTCAGTATGTGCGAAGCGTCCTTTGCTGTTTTAAATTCAGACAACATCTTTATTGCGTGGTTCTTTTAGTTCTTAATGATAGAAATCGGTCACGACGCCCTCAGTTACGCCAAGTAGTCGTAGTGTACCAGCGGTTTCTGTCCGTGCTTGCCAATCAGCGTGCGTGCCTCTTCGGCACTGAAGGCACTGCGTCCTACGGCGATGTGCTTGCCGTCGGGTCCGACGATGTTTATGATGTCGCCCTCTTCAAAGTCGCCTTCGATGAGTTTCACGCCCACGAAGAGCAGGCTGGTCACCTTGTCTGACAGCAGTGCTTCGGCAGCCTTTTGGCTTACCATCACCTGGCCCTTGGCGAAGCTCTCGCTGTGGGATATCCACTTCTTCACGGCCGAGACGGCATCCTTGCGCGGTACGAACTCGGTATGAACGGTATTCTCCGGGTCGTCCATCAGGCGAAGGAGTATGTCGGAGGTCTTGCCGTTAGCTATGGTGACGCGTATTCCCTCGTCAGCCACTTTGCGGGCGATGTTGCACTTGGTTATCATGCCGCCGCGTCCGAAGCCGCTCTTCTCCGTCTGGATATAGTCGGTCAGGTCTACGTCAGGCTCTATGACGGGGATGACGTGTGCCTCCGGGTCCTTGGGCGAACCGTTGTAGATGCCGTCGATATTTGAGAGTATTATAAGCTGGTCGGCATCGAGCATGGAAGCGATAAGACCGGACAGTTCATCGTTGTCGGTGAACATCAGCTCGGTGACGGAGACGGTGTCGTTCTCGTTGACGATGGGTATGATGCCGTTGTCGAGCATCACGCTCATACAGGCGCGCTGGTTGAGGTATTCGCGACGTGTGGCGAAGCTCTCCTTCATGGTGAGCACCTGACCGACGTGCAGTCCGTATTCGCGAAAGAGGTCGTAGTAATGGTTGATGAGTTTCGCCTGTCCCATGGCAGAGAACAACTGTCTCTGCTCCACGCTGTCGAGCTGGCGTTTGGGGGAGAATATGGAGCGTCCTGCCGCTACGGCCCCTGAGGAGACGAGTATCACCTCCATGCCGCGTCGGCGCAACTCAGCCACTTGGTCTACAAGGTGGGAGATACGCGTTATGTCCAGCTTGCCGTCGTGGCGAGCCAAAACGTTGGAACCAATTTTAATTACTATTCTCATGACCTTTGTCGGAGGTTGTTGCTCCAGCATGCATTTCCTTTCTATGATGAAGCGGAGGTTGAGGGGTTGTCAAAATCTGTTCAAAGTTACAAAGATTTCCTTAAAGGACTTGCAATTGTTCTATTTTTCTTTTTTATATTCTTAATAAAACCAAAAATGCTGCACACTACCGATATGAAGTGTGCAGCATTTTTTATTCCTGTTGCTCAAAACGAATTTGTTTGTGCAACATCGTTGAGACATACATGGCTACATTAGCCCTTGTCGTTCTGTCTGATTTCCACTCGCCGTATCTTGCCGCTGATGGTCTTTGGGAGTTCGTCGACGAACTCTACGACACGAGGATATTTGTACGGTGCCGTCTCGTGTTTGACGTGGTCTTGCAGTTCCTTCTTCAACGCCTCGTCAGCATGCGATTTGTATTCGTCCGTCAAGACGACAGTGGCTTTTATTATCTGACCGCGCACCTCGTCGGGCACGGCAGTGATTGCGCACTCCACAACGGCGGGATGGGTCATCAAGGCTGACTCCACCTCGAAGGGACCTACGCGGTAGCCGGAGGTCTTTATCACGTCGTCGATACGCGAGACGAACCACAGGTAGTAGTCCTCGTCGTAGTAGACGACATCGCCCGTGTGGTATAGTCCGTCGTAGATTTTCTTCTCCGTCATCTCGTCGTTGCGGTAGTAGCCCTTGAAGAGTCCCAGGGGTTTCTTCTTGTCTACACGTATGACGAGTTCGCCCGACTGCATAGGCGGCACGCGTTTGCCGTTCTCGTCGACGACGTCAATGTCGTACTGCGGATTGCGTCGTCCCAACGAGCCCGGTTTGGGTTCGAGCCACGGGAAGGTACCTACAATCAGCGTCGTCTCTGTCTGTCCGTATGCCTCGTAGATGGTGATGCCGGTGAGGCGTTTCCACTCGGCGAAGACACTTGGGTTAAGTGCCTCGCCTGCCGTGGTGCACCATTCGAGGGCACTCAAGTCGAAGCTCTTCACGTCCTCACGGATTAGGTAGCGGTAGATGGTAGGCGGAGCGCAGAACGAGGTGATGCGGAAGTTCTGCATGGTGCGCAGCAGTTCTGTGGGCTTGAAATGCCCCTCGAAGTCGTAGACGAATACTGTCGCACCTGCCAGCATCTGACCATAGAATTTTCCCCAGACGGCCTTGCCCCATCCTGTGTCGGCAAGGGTAAGATGTAGTGACCCCTCGTGCACGTTGTGCCAGTACTTCGCAGTGACGATGTGCGCAAGCGGATACGAGAAGTCGTGCATCACCATTTTAGGCTCTCCCGTCGTACCGCTTGTGAAGTAGAGCAGGAAGTTGTCCGTCACCTTGTTGCGCTTCGGTTTGACGAAGGGCAGTGCCTCGTCGATGCCCCGATGGAAGTCGTACCATCCGTTGGGCACGTTAGGCCCGATGGATATGCAGTGTCTGAGCGTCGGCGAGAAGCGCCGCGCCTTCTGCACGTGCTCGATGATGCCGGTGTCGCCGCAGGCCACTACGCAACTGATACTTGCCATGTGGCAACGGTACGTGATGTCCTTCTCCGTGAGCATGTGCGTGGCAGGTATGGCCACCGCTCCAATCTTGTGGAGGGCAATCATCGTATACCACCACTCTATGCGGCGTTTCAAGATGAGCAGCACGCGGTCGCCTTTCTCTATGCCTATCTCCATAAAGAAGGAGGCGCAGCGGTCGGTGATGTGCTTCAGAGCGCGGTAGGTGATGCGCTTGGTGTCTCCATGGTCGTTGGTCCAGAGTATGGCTTCCTTGTCGGGAGTCTCCTCGGCGTAACGGTCGATGATGTCGTAACCGAAGTTGAAGTCTTCCGGCACGTCAATCTCAAGGTTTTGGGTGAAGTCTTTATACGTTTCAAACTTCACCTGTTTCAAATAATGTTCAATCATCCTATTCTCATGTTTGGTTAGTTGACGTAGCGCCTTTGACTCTTGCTGCAGACCGAACCAAACTTGCTAGTCATTACCTTATCTTATATAAGCAGTCACCTGGAATCTCTTACGGCTTCTGCTATGCAAACAGAGCCAAAAGACTCTGCTGTTTACGTAAAACGTTGTCAAAGGTAATAACATTTGCATAAACACCAAATAATTGTTCCTTTTTTCTTTTCCAATTTCTTAACAAAACAAAAATTGCTGCACACGACATCATTGCAGTGTGCAGCAATCCGAATACAAGTTGCTCATTTTCAAAAAGTTTGTGCAGTACACTAAAACGCGTTGCGCTATTTTGCTCCTGCTTTCAGTCCACGGATGACGGCACTGGTGAAACCGGCGTGCTCCATCTCGTTCAGACCCTTTATCGTCACGCCGCCGGGGGTGGTGACGAGGTCGATGGCAGCCTCGGGATGCATGCCGTTTGCCTCGAGCAGTTCTACGGCACCCTTCATGGTCTGCATCACTATTTCCTGTGCCTGACGGGCTTTGAATCCCAGTTCTACCCCACCCTCGCTGCTGGCGCGCAGGTAACGCATGGCGTAGGCTATGCCGCAGGATGCGAGGGTTGTTCCAGCGCCGAGGAGGTTCTCCGTTGTTATGAGGGTTTTGCCCAACTTGTCGAAGAGCGACTTTACGGGGGCTATCTTGTCTTCAGCATTGACATTGACAAGGAATGTCATGCTAGCCAACTGCGCTATGGCGATATTGGGTATGCAGAGGACTGTCGGCGGCACCTGTCCGTCCTTGTCCATCCATTCGAGTATTGTCTGGCTCTTCACACCAGCGGCACACACCACGAGAGTCTGGCGTGTGTAGTCCATAGCTTCCTTAATGCCCTTGAGCACTTGCTCCACGAGCCACGGCTTGACGAATACCATGACGATGTCGCCCTGACGGGCAGCCTCCGCATTGTCGGTTGTTGTCGCTGCGCCTGCCTCGGCGTACTTGGAGAGGTCGGAGTGTGGAGTGGCGATGATGATATCGTTGTGATTCATCACCTGCATCATTCCGTCTGCCGTAGAGCCGCCCATGGCTCCGGCACCTATAACAGTTACTTTCATCGTGCTTTACTTTATATATAGGTTATACACCCAATAGAAAAATTCAAGTAGGTATCCAGACTTAATGTTGAATACCTACTTGCCATATTGTTTTTTTTTACAGTTCGCTGAATACTGTTGCGAGACGTGCCAGGAAGTCGTCCACCTGCGCCTTTGTCAGGCAGAGCGGCGGCAGTATACGCAATACGTTTGTGCCGGCGCAACCTGTGAAGCAGTGCTGCTCGTACACCAGTTTCTTGCGGACGTCAGCGTGAGGGACGTCCAGCTCTACGCCGACCATCAGACCGCGGCCACGCACTTCTACGATGTGCTTCTCGGTCTTCTGCATCTCCTTCAGTTTCTCTATGAGGTACGTGCCCACTTCATTGGCGTTCTCTACGAGGTGCTCGCTCTCCATCACGTCGAGCACTGCAAGGGCGGCGGTGCAAGCGAGGTGGTTGCCGCCGAAGGTAGTGCCGAGCTGGCCGTAAACAGCCTTGAACTCTGGCGAGATGAGCAGACCTGACATCGGGAAGCCATTGCCTATGCCCTTGGCCACGGTAATCAAGTCGGGCTTGATGCCGAGCCACTGATGGGCGAAGAACTTGCCGGAACGACCGTAGCCGCACTGTATCTCATCGGCGATGAACACCGTGCCGTACTTCTTACATGCGGCAGCCAAGCCCTGTGCGAACTCCGGCGTAGCCATTGTCACACCGCCAACACCCTGTATGCATTCCAGTATGATGGCACACACATCACCCTTAGCCAACTCAGCCTCCCATGCAGGAAGGTCGTTGACGGGAAGGTATGTCACGTGTCCGCAGTCATTGATAGGAGCGATGATTTTCGGATTGTTAGTCACCTCCACTGCCAGTGAGGTACGACCGTGGAATGCCTTTGATGCCGAGAGCACACGCTTGCGACCATTGTGGAAGGAAGCGAGCTTCAAGGCATTCTCGTTTGCCTCTGCGCCGGAGTTGATAAGGAAGAAATTGTAGTCCTCATAGCCGCAAGCCTTGCCGAGACGCTCAGCCAGTTCCACCTGAAGCATGTTCTTTACGGAATTGCTATAGAAGCCCAGTTTGTTGAGTTGCTCTGTCATCTTCTCCACGTAGTGTGGATGGCAATGACCTATGCTGATTACTGCGTGTCCGCCGTAGAGGTCGAGGTACTCCTGACCTTTGTCGTCCCACGTAGTACAGCCTTTACCCTTGACGATATTGATGTCGAAGAGCGGATATACGTCGAATAGTTTCATCTTTTCGTTTTTGTTGTTATTAGAATGCCCGAGCCTTAAGTAGACAGGTGGTCTTTAGAAAGCCAAAGCTTTGAGGTTGAGACCAGCCTTTTCGTCCAGTCCGAACATGAGGTTCATGTTCTGCACGGCCTGACCTACGGCACCTTTCAGCAGGTTGTCTATCATGGATGTCACCACCACCTTGCGCCCGAATACGTCAACGTGTACTATCGCCTTGTTGGTATTGACAATCTGCTTCATGTCTGGTGACTTCTCACTGTAGTGTGTAAAGGCGGCATCTTTATAGTATTCTTTATATAGAGCCTGTATCTGCCCCTCAGCAGGAACTCTGTCGAGCTTTATCACCTCGGTGCAGAATATGCCGCGTGGGAAGTCACCTCGGTAAGGGATGAAGTCCACCGTAATGGCATCGCTGTCTCCTGTAGGGAAGCCGTCGTTGAGCGTGTCTATCACCGCAGGTGCAGTGGCAGGGCGCAGCTCGTTGAGGGTCTGTGTTATCTCGTGCAGATGCTGGTGCGTGAAGAGTTTGTAGACGGAGAAGTTGTTGTTGCGCCAAGAGAAGTGGGTCGTTGCGCCCGGCTTCTGACCGGCACCCGTGCTACCCGTCACTGCATTGACAGCAATGTCGTTGGTGAGCAGACCTGCCTTGGCGAGTGGCAGCAGACCGAGCTGGATGCAAGTGGCGAAGCATCCAGGGTTGGCCAGATGCTGGCACGCCTTTATCTGCTCGCGGTGCGTCTCCGGCAGACCGTACACGTAGTCGTGGTCGCCCTTGATGCGGAAGTCCTGTGCAAGGTCTATGATTTTCACGTTGGCAGGTATGGTGTGCTCCTTCAGGAACGCCTCGCTCTTGCCGTGACCGAAGCAGAAGAATACCACGTCGACCTTGTCGAAAGGCATCTCGGAGGTGAACTCCAGTTCTGTCTCGCCGATCAGTCCTTCGTGCACGTCGTACACCTTGTTTCCGGCATTCGACTCGCTGTTTGCGAATACTATCTCAACGGAGGGGTGGTTGACGAGGAGGCGAATCAGTTCACCGCCAGTGTAGCCTGCTGCGCCTAAAACCCCCACCTTTAATTCCTCCCCCAGGGGAGGATTGGATATGGGATTGTGGGTGAGACCCCCACCTTGTATTCCTCCCCCTGGGGAGGAAGGGATTTGGGATTGTGGATTCATTTCTTTAAGATTTATTTTTTTGAGCTGGATTTTTTACTTAGTCATTGTTCCAGACATCCTGTTCCTTTGGCAGTACTATCCAACAGATTAGGTAGATTAGGAATCCTGCGAAACAGGTGAAAAGCGTGGCGCAGACCCAGAGCAGACGTACTACCGTAGGGTCTACGTCGAGATACTCAGCTATGCCTCCGCAGACACCAGCCAGTTTCTTGTTGGGAGAAAGATATAGTTTCTTCATTATTTGTATAATTCTATTCTTATTGTATCTAAAACTTTTTCTATTCCTGTCAACACCTCTTCGTTGGAGAATCTTAGTACATAGAACCCCAAGTGTTCCAGACGTTCTGTCCTATGGACATCTTTCTCTATCTGCTCGTATTCCGAATGGTATCCTCCGTCAACTTCAACTATCAGTTTTCTGTCAAGACAGACGAAATCCACGATATAGTCAGCAATGATATACTGCCTATTGAACTTGAACCACAACTGTTTTCCCCTCAAGTACTCCCACATCAACCTTTCTGCCTCAGTAGGATACTGTCTGTTTTTCTTGGCAAACTCCTTCAACAGCAAATACCTATCCGGAGCCGCATAGTTATATTCAAATGCCATAAAGCAGAGAAGAATAAAGCAGTAAAGAAAAAAATGGTATCATCCCAAAGGAAAACAAAACACCTAAGAGGAACCAGAAGTACCTAAAAGGAGAAGTACCTAAAAGGAAAAACCATCACCCAAAAGGTAACTTACTCCCTCCCCTGGGGGAGGGATGTCCGAAGGACAGGGAAGGGGTCTTACTTCCTCTCCCCCGGATGCGCCAGATAGTAAGCGCGCAGAGCCGTAGATGTCACCTTAATGAATCCCTTGGCGTCCTCGGAAGACCATGCCTTGGCCGTCTCTCCGTACTCACCGAGTTTGTTCTTGACGAGGTCGTTAGGAGAGTCGACACCAACGGTCTGGAAGCAGTAAGGACGAAGCTCCAGTTCCACCTCACCGGTAACGTTGCGCTGTGAAGACTCCAGCATAGCTTCGATATCAGCCATGACAGGCTCCAGATACTGTGACTCGTGGAGGAACATGCCGTACCAGTTAGCCACCTGGTCCTTCCAGTACTGCTGCCACTTGGACAGGGTGTACTTCTCCAGGAAGCGGTGTGCGCCGATGATGAGCATAGGAGCGGCAGCCTCGAAGCCAACACGTCCCTTGATGCCGATGATGGTGTCGCCTACGTGGCAGTCACGACCGATGGCGTACGAAGCGCCAATCTCTTCTACAGCCTGGATAGCCTTGATCTTGTCGTCGTACTTCACGCCGTTAACACTGACGAGTTCACCCTTCTCGAAACCGAGTTTCAGCGACTCCGGTGCGTCCTTTGTCGGGTGCTTGAGGTAAGCCGACTCAGGCAGTCCCTGCTTTGAATCGAGAATCTCGCCGCCGCAGATGGACGTACCCCAGATGCCCACGTTGTAAGAATACTTCAGCTTGGTGAAGTCAGCGAAGAAGCCGTGCTCGTTGAGGTAGTCTATCTCCTCCTGACGTGAGAGGTTGCCGTCACGTGTGAGAGTGATAATCTCTACGCCGGGAGCCATCACGAGGAATGTCATGTCGAAACGAATCTGGTCGTTACCGGCACCTGTAGAACCGTGTGCGATAGCATCTGCACCGATTTCGTTTGCATAGCGTGCTATAGCCAGTGCCTGGAAGATACGCTCTGAAGATACGGAGATAGGATAACAGTTGTTGCGGAGCACATTGCCGTATACCATGTACTTCAGCGACTTGGCATAATACTCCTGTGTCACGTCGAGAGTGACATACTTCACTGCGCCCAGCTTATAGGCGTTCTCCTCGTTGGTCTTCAACTGCTCGGCAGAGAAACCGCCGGTATTTGCGCAAGCGGCATATACTTCATAGCCGTCCTGAGCAAGTTTCATCACTGTATAGGAGGTATCCAGACCTCCGCTAAATGCTACTACAACTTTCTTCTTTGACATTGTTATATCAGGTTTTGAGGTTTTTTGTATCGTGTTTGTCGTTGTAAAGCGCACATAAAGACTGCTGCGCCATTTGGTTTTTAGAACGCTATGCCGCGCTGCGTGAGTGTCTTCACCACGTCCTGCACCACTTCTGTTGGGACAGGGATGCCCGTGTGCTGCTCCGGGTCATAGAGCATACCCGTGCAGATGCAGAACTTGCGGTTCTTTGCCATCAGAATGTCGTGGTTGGTACATCCTTCGCAACCATGCCAGAAGGCGTCGTCGTCCGTCAGCTGGTTGAACGACACAGGCACATAGCCCAGCGCGGTATTCATCTTCATCACAGCGTCGCCGCTGGTGAGCGAGAATATCTTGGCGTGCGGCCATCGGACACGTGCCAGGGCGAAGGTGTAGTCCTTGATGCGCTTGGCGATGCCAAGGCCCTGGAAGTCTGGATGCACGATAAGACCCGAGGTGGTGACGTAGTGACGGTTGCCCCAAGTCTCAATGTAACTGAACCCGGCGAAGCGGTCGCTTTCGTCGAGTGCGAGGACAGCCTTGCCCTCCTTCATCTTTGTTGCCACATACTCGTGGGTACGCTCGGCAATACCAGTTCCGCGCTTCTTAGCTGCGATGCGGATGGTATCGAGAATCTCGTCTACGTATTTTTCGTGACAAGCCTCAGCCACGAGGATTCTGATTTCTTTAGACATTTTATTGTTGTTAATGCGCGTTTCCTTAGTTCACGCTAATTTCTTCTGTTTCTTCTTTTTTCAAAATAACCATACCGGGTTAAATCACCATGTCCGGTATTACGCTGGAGAGCTGCTCCGTCACGTCTACTATGGATGCGTTCTCGTTCATAACGAAAAAGATGGTGTCGTCTCCGGCTATCGTTCCGATGATGCTGTCCAGTCCTGCGTTGTCAATGTTTGAGGCAATGCTGCTGGCAAATCCCGGTTTCGTACGTATCACGCCCATGTTTCCCGAGAACTGTATGGAGACATACCCGAAGGCAAGCGGCAGGTCGTCGCGTTTGGGCTGCTCCTTGTGCACACGCTTGAATGTAGTCTCCTCTGGCACAGAGTACACTCGCTTTCCCTTTCCGTTGGTGGTCTTCGCCACCTTCAGCAGTTTGAAATCGCGCGACAGGGTGGCTTGCGTCATCTCTATTCCCCGCTTTGCCATCGCCCTTACCACGTCTTCCTGCGAAGAGAGTTCGTGCGTTGCCAGAAGTATGCGGAGTGCGGTGAGTCTTTCTGTCTTTGTTACCTTTAGCATTGTATATTTATTCAAATCGAGTGCAAAAGTACGAAGATTTATGCAAACCCACAAACTTTCCAGCGTCTTTTTGCTGTTTTATGCATCTTTATCTTGAAAAAGTATGCATCGCTGTGCCGTCGTATGTTGTAATCGTCACGCTGACGGTGTCTTGCGCTGCCCACGGTATGGATAAATATACATCTTGTGTATAATACTGGGGCAGGTCATTCTGGGCATGAACCAGTGAGTAGTACACCCTACCCTTGCCCTGCTGGCTGACAGAGTCCTGCACGAGAGCTATGCCCTGCTTTTGTCCGTACGACTTTCCCGTCATGATTCCCACCTGCATATTGACGTATTTTCCCGTGTTTGCCTTCCATATACTGGTAAGTTTGACGGGGTCGTACTTGGGTACGAACTTGTCGCTTGCAGGAGTAAGAACCAGCACCTGCTTGTACGTAACCAGCTCTATGGGTTGCTGCCCTACCTTATTATAATAAAGCATGCAGCGCACGACGGTGTCGTTTTTTATTGCGTCGAACGTCTGTCCCTGGCTCACCGTGAGTGCGTCTCCGTTGTCAGTCTGTATGCCCGTCACTATACCGTCGTCTATGGTGACATCCACCATCTCCGCCGTTGTATGCGACAGACTTCCATCCCCCTCCTCATACGCACTATTGGTGCACGCCGTCATGAAACCAGCGCACACCAATACTCCGACGAGTCCGAGCGGACTTACAGTCTTGTGTGTGTATCTTTTTCCCATCTTTTATTCCATTCCTTTTGCACCAGTTGCCTTGAGGAAGTTTCGTGTTGGATTGGCATACATGGTGAGCATTCTCTCGCGCAGGAACGAGATATCGGGCTTTGGCACCTTCACCTTCGAAATCTGCTTTGCCAGATACGTCTCGAACGCCTCAACGTCGGCAGCGGTGTACTTGTCGTGGTTCTCCGTACCGTCAAGTTCGTCCATGGCAATCCAGTTGCACGGGTAGAGCTTGTAGCGTGAGTGTATCTCCTTGTCGATGTGCTCTGCCACAAGACGGAATATATCCTTCTTCGGCAGACTGGCATCGAGCGTGTCGAGCCATTCGTCGATGCACGGTGCCATGTCGTAGTGTACCCTGCCTTTCTTGCCGAGAATACCAGTCTTCATGTTGTCGAGGTCGTCCTTCTTGGACTTTTTCCATCCCTCCACGTCTCGCTTGAACTGGAACTCCTCCGCCTTCAGATAGTCGCACGGGTCGTGTTCGTAGGATATCGCCATCGGCGTGATGTGCAGGTGCTTCAGAGCCGCTATGACAGCAGCGCCCTGTCCTTTGTCGGCAGACGGCATGATGCTCTCTGGTGCCCCGAGTACAAACATCTTCAACACGGAGTCTTGCGTGCGGTCGTCACTGTCCTTTGCACGTCCCTCACGCTGAGCTATCCAGATATTCTCGCCCTTTTCGTTTACGGCGTAATGGATGTATTTGCTCATCAGTTGGGACGAACGCAACATCTCGTGGGCGGTGAGTCCGCGGTGTACGGTGAACGCCTTGTTCATCCTGACCAGCTTCTTTATCCACGGATAGATAAGGAGGTTGTCGCCGATGCCTATCTCGCACGTACGTTCAAAGTTGTTGTTGAAAAGCAACAAGTCCAGATATGCGGAGTCGAGCACTATGTCACGGTGGTTGGTGATGAAGAGGTAGTGTCCGTTCTTGGCGGTGGACTCAGGATATTTGAATGTCAGTCCGTCAGTACACTTCCAGATGGCAAAGCTCACTACGGGTTTCATAAACCTTATCTGGAAGTCCTGCGCCGTCTTTACACCACGGAATCGCCAGCGCAAGAGTGCATTGCGCAATCCGCGTGGCAACCATGGTGCGAAGCCTTTCATGATGAGGTTGAACTGGCGGTCTCCAAGGAGTTCCTCGAAGACAGCCGGCATCTCATCAGAGTTATAAGGACGTATGTCGTCAAATTCTGTCATAACAATTGATTTAGTTTCAATCTAGAACTGATTCTCGACGATTTCGCCGAGCACCTCGCCCATGTCCAGTCCGGCAGCTCGTACCTGCTGCGGTATGAACGACGTGGCCGTCATGCCTGGGGTGGTGTTTATCTCCAGCATGTTTATCTTGTCCGTGCCGTCGCTGTTCTTTCCTATTATATAGTCTATGCGTATGATGCCGTTGGCGTGGAGTATGTCGTATATGGCTGACGTTAGCTTTGCCACTCGCTCTGCGGTGTCTGGAGCCAGTCTGGCAGGAGTTATCTCCTGTACCTGTCCGTTGTACTTTGCGTCATAGTCGAAGAACTCATTCTCGCTGACCACCTCTGTTGCCGGGAGCACAACGCTCTTTGTCTTTGTCTTATAGACACCCTGAGAAATCTCCGTGCCGTCGAGGAAAGCCTCTATCATTACCGTGTCGCTCTCCATGAAGGCTTTGCGCAGTGCCGGGGCGAGCTGGTCGAACTCCTTCACCTTGCTGACACCGAAGCTGGAGCCGTCGGCAGCTGGCTTCACGAAGCAAGGGAAGCCGACAGTGTCCTTCAACTGCTGCTCTGTAATCTCGTCCTCATGACCGCGGCGCACGATGACACTTTCAGCCACGCTGACCCCGAAGGCACGCAGGTAGTTGTTCAGCACGAACTTGTCGAAGGTCAGCGCCTCCACGAGCACACCGCTGGTGGAGTATGGCACCTCAACGAGGTCAAGGTATCCCTGCAGCACACCGTTCTCTCCCGGTGCGCCGTGTATGGTGATGTACGCATAGTCGAACGTCTTCTTCTCGCCGTTCTCCACGAACGAGAAGTCGTTTTTGTCTATACGTGCCTGCGTACCGTCAGGCAGGTTTACGTGCCAGTCGCCTGTCTTTATGTCAACGACGTATACGTTGTACTTATCCTTGTTGAAGAAGGAGTAAATTCCTGCTCCTGAACGCAGCGAGACATCGTGTTCCGAAGAGTCGCCGCCACATATTATGGCTATTCGTTTCATTAAGAATTTGAATTATGAATTCTGCATTGTGAATTATGAATTTCCCTTCAGCTTTCTCCACTTTTCGATGAGTGCGCTGAAGTCTGCGGGCCATTCGCTGGTGAAGTCCATCTGTTCCATTGTGGACGGATGTTTAAATCCGAGAGTCTTGGCGTGCAGCGCCTGACGCGGACAGAGGTCGAAGCAGTTCTGCACGAAGGCTTTGTACGAGGCGGAGCGCTGGCCGCGCAGTATCTCCATTCCGCCGTAACGCTCGTCAGCGAACAAAGGATGTCCGATGTGCTTCATGTGCGCACGGATCTGGTGCGTGCGCCCCGTTTCGAGTATGCACTCCACGAGCGTCACATAACCGAATTTCTCCAGCACCCTCCAGTGCGTCACGGCGGGTTTCCCGATGCCCGACTCAGGCGGCATCACAGTCATGCGGAGACGGTCCTTGGGGTCGCGGGCGATATTGCCCTCTATCCTACCCTCATCCTCTGCGAAGTGTCCCCAGACGAGGCAGTTGTACGAACGGTGCGTGTCGTGTACGAAGAACTGCAGCCCTAGGTTCGACTTTGCTTCAGGTGTCTTCGCCACCACCATCAGTCCGCTGGTGTCCTTGTCTATGCGGTGTACCAGTCCCACTTCGGGCGAGTTGGGGTCGAATGTCGGTACGTCCTTCATGTGCCACGCCACGGCGTTTATCAGCGTGCCGTTGAAATTGCCTGCACCGGGATGCACCACCATGCCGGCCTCCTTATTTATCACCATCAGCTGGTCGTCCTCGTACACTATATTAAGAGGGAGGTCCTCGGGATAAATCGTCGTATCGTGCTTGGGCCGTTCGAGCATCAGCGTGACGATGTCGCCCGGGCGCACCTTATAGTTTGCCTTTACGGGCTTGCCGTTGGCATGAATGAAGCCAGCCTCGGCGGCCGCCTGTATGCGGTTGCGCGAGGAGTGTGGCATGTGTTCAACGAGGAACTTGTCCACCCTGAGCGGCACCTGTCCTGCATCTGCCGCTATGCGGAAATGCTCGAAGAGCTCTCCTCCGTCAGCAGACTGTCCTTCTTCTGCCGTCAATGCCTCCTCGTCGAGGTCTTCTATGTCGTCGATGTATTCTTCGTTCATGTATGGTTATTCTACAACTTCAAAGTTGTCCACATCCCCTGCGGACGAACCGGCGTTGCCACTTGATTCTACGTTATACACGTTGCTGAACGGGTCTTCCTCTGCTGCCGACGCATTCGGCATGTCGGTCATATAGACAGAGTCCTCCGCGTCGCGCTGTCCGTTGCCCACCTGTATGATGAGCGTAGCGTCCACGGGCACCTTCTGTCCTGCCGTCACGTTGCGTCCGTTCACGAGTATGCCGTACACCCAGTCCTTCTCGCCGGAGATATACTGTGGCGCGCCCAGTTTGAATCCCATGGCGGTAAGCCGTGCCTGCGCCTCGCGCAGCGAACTGTTGTCCACGATGTCCGGCAGAGTCATCGTCGGGCTGTCCACGGCATTTACGGTGATGTATATCACACGTCCGCTCTTCACCCTCGTTCCCGGTGCCGGTATCATCGTGAGCACGGTGCCGGGAGGCAACGCCTTCACATAGCCCGTGTCGCTCACTTCTACCCTCATACCCAAGTCCTCCAAAACCTTGACGGCTGCTTCGTACTTGTGCTGACGAACGTCGGGGAGCGGTATCGACTCCCCGTGGTGAGTGTACATGTTCAGCCCCACCTGCAACAATACAATCATGAGCACTACCACTGCGCCCATCGCCAGGATGTTCAGCCAGAGGTAGCGCCCAGACAGTTTATGTAGGAATTCCGAAGTCTTCACTTACTTCATTGCTTTGAGTTTCTCTTGCATGAGTTTTATCTCGTCGCGCAGCTTTTCCATCTTGCGCTCCATCTCAGTGATAAGAGAGTTGCCCTTCTTGCTCGATGCCGTAAGGAACAGCATGTTGTTCTCGTAGTTGGCCAGTTCCTGCTTCATGGCATCGAACTTGCGCTGCATGCGCTGGCGTTCGTTCTGCACTGCGCCCTCGCCACGTTTTGCCACTTCCGAGAAGCTCTTCTTGAAGCCCTCCAGACGCTTTGTTGCCTGCGACTTGCGCAGACGGTCGTAGATAACGTCCAGTGTCTCGTGGTACTGCTTGAACAGTTCGTCCTTATCCTTGAAAGGTACGTGGCCGATGGCGTTGTACTCTGCCGTCAGTTCCTGCACCTTCTGCTGCAGTCCTTCCGTCTCAGCCTCAGCGAGTGCCTTGAGTTGCTCTATGATGCCCTGCTTCTTCTGCAGGTTCTCGCGCTGGTCGTTGCGCTCGCCGCTACCGGCAGCCTTGCGTGCCTCGAAGAACTTGTCGCATGCTGCGCGGAAGTCGCTCCAAAGCTGTTCGCTCACCTTGCGTGGCACCTGTCCCACTTCTTTCCACTCCTTCTGCAACTGCTGCAGCTTCTCTGCCGTAGCCTTCCAGTCGGTACTCTCGGCAAGCTCCTGAGCCTGCTTCACGAGAGCCTCCTTCTTTGCTATGTTCTCGGAGTACGTCTCCTTCAGTTGGGCGAAGAACTCATTCTTTGCGGTAAAGAACTGGTCGCACGCCGTGCGGAAGCGCTCGTATATCTTCACGTTGACGTTCTTTGGAGCAAAGCCGACAGTCTTCCACTCAGCCTGCAGGGCAATGATTTCCTTACCCTTTGCTTCCCAGTCGGCGGCAGTCTTCAGAGCATCGGTAGACACCATCTCCACCTTGTCGCAGAGTTCGGTTTTCTTCGCCAGGTTGTCCTCCTGCTCCTTGCGTATGGCATCGAAGTGGTCTGCGTGACGCTTGTTCACCACGGTGCTTGCCTGCTTGAAGCGTGTCCATATAGCCTCGCGCAGTTCCTTCTCCACCGGACCAATCTCGCGGAACTGGTTGTGCAGTTCCTGCAACTGCTGGAAGGCACTGATTACATCCTCCTGTTCGCCGAGCTTCTCGGCAGCCTCACAGAGAGCGGTCTTGGCTTCAAGGTTCTTCTTGAAGTCGTACTCGCGTGCCTCGATGTTCATCTTCAGCATATCGTAGAACTGCTCCGTGCACAACTGGTAGTTGCGCCAGAGTTCTGCAGCCTGCTCAGCCGGCACGGCTTTCAGTTCGCGCCATTCCTGCTGCAAGTCCTTCACCTCCTGGTATGTTCCGGCAGCCTCCTCGGGCGATACGGCGAGAGCCTTTATCCGTTCTATTATCTCGAGTTTGCGCTTCAGGTTAGCCTGCTTCTCAGCTTCCAGCTGCAGCATCTGCTCCTGCCTGCGCTCCTTGATTTGCGCCATAATCGTTTTGAACGCCTCCTCGTCAGGGTCAACAGTAACGACATACTGCATAGGGTCGCCGCCTTCGTCGAGGTATTTCTTCTGTTCTGCCTCACGCTCGTTGTTCAGCAGACGATAGAAAGCGGTCTTAAGATGGTCCAGCTCCTGCTTGCTTATTTCGGCATTTCCGTTTGCCAGTTCGCGGGTACATTCCAGCACTTCTGCTTTGGAGTTGAAGATACGTTTTTCCGGTGTCTGAGCTTCCTGCTGCACCATCTCTTGAGAGTCCATCATTGTAAGTTTAATTAATGATTCGAAGTAGTTATACACATTCACTGACCGCCGTAACGGTCTCGCCCTCATACGGCACAATGTGCAGTATAGGCGGTACAAAAGTAAGCAAATCTATCATAACAGCCAAACTTTTGCAACAAAAAATTGGCTATGAGATATTTTTTTGGTAATTTTGCCACCGACACACACAACATATCTTTAAATCTACCTCTTATACTATGCAAAAGAAATTCACAACAATGGGAGAGATTATGCTGCGCATGACACGCCCCGACTTCCAGCGTATCCTGCAGGGCAGCAAGTTCGACGGATACTTCGGCGGCAGCGAGGCCAACGTTGCCGTATCGCTCGCCATGATGGGCGACGACGTGGACTACATCACACGCCTCCCAAACAACGCCCTCGGCCAGGCGTGCCGCAACGAGCTTCGCCGCTACAACGTAGGCACGGACAAAATCGTATGGGGCGGCAAACGACTGGGCAAGTACTTCTTCGAACAGGCGGCTGCCGTACGCGGTTCCAGCGTGACGTACGACCGCGAGAACTCGTCCATGATGGACCTGCGCACACACATGATTGAATGGACAAAGGTATTCAAGGACACCGACGTCTTCCACTGGTCGGGCATCTCGTGCGCCCTATCCGAGAACTCCTGCAACGCCACCCTCGACGGACTGGACGAGGCCGTCCGCCTGCGCCTCTACACCTCACTCGACATCAACTACCGCAAGAACCTTTGGAAGTACGGCGTCAATGCCATCGACGTCCTCGTGCCGGCTGCAAAACGCTGCCACATCATCTTCGGCGACACAGGCGAGATGCAGCTGCTCACCGGCAACAAGCTGCCGCCATTCGACGCTACAGACTCTTCATACAAGATGGACATCGACGGCTACCGCACCTTCTTCGACAAGGCGCAGGGGCTGTTCCCCAACTGCCGCCACTTCGTCATGGCAATACGCAACGTCGTCTCGGCCAACCACCACCTTCTCACTGGCGTGATGTACGCCGACGGCGAACTGTACCACACGCGCATACTGGACATCAACCCCGTGCTCGACCCCATGGGCGTTGGCGACGCTTTCATCGCCGCATTCCTGCACGCACACTTCCGCTGGATGGGCGAGCACCAGAAGCAACTGGACTACGCCCTCACGGCCTCGGCAATGAAGAACTCCATCATGGGCGACTTCAATATCGTCAGCGAACAGGAAGTGCTCGACGTCATGGACGACCTCTGGAACAGCCCGGACGACAACCACAACATAAAGGTACGAATGTAACCTGCACGCACATCTTAATGCCACAGACCTCCAAGGTTTGTGGCATTAAACAAATAAAAGCCGGGAAAAACTTGGCAGTCTTGACAGAATGATGTATATTTGCAACAGAATTATGTTGAATGTATAACAAAGAATGAAATATGGCTAATTGTCTAGAAACACTTTACACACGTCGCAGCATCAAGGGATTCACTGACCAGATGCCGGAGCAAACAGACATTGACAAAATCACAAAGGCTGGCACCGCCGCCCCAACAGGCATGGGCATGCAGGCGCCACTGATTGTGGTAGTAAAGAACAAGGCGGTTCGCGACGAACTGTCACGACTCAACGCCGAGGTGCTGGGCACAAAAGCCGACCCGTTCTACAATGCCCCCGTCATCATCGCAGTTCTCGCAGACAAGACACGCAACACATACCTCTACGACGGTTCGCTCGTCATCGGCAACATGCTCAACGCCGCCCACGCCATAGGACTGGGTGCCTGCTGGATCCACCGTGCCAAAGAAGTCTTCAGCAGCGAGCGCGGCAAGGCACTCCTGAAAGAATGGGGCATCGAGGGCGACTATGAAGGAATAGGCCACATAGCTCTAGGCCATCCCGCCGTTGAGCCCAAACCGGCCAAACCACGCAAGGAGGGCTACGTGAGGGTCATAGAGTAGAGCATTGTCATGGATATTCCAAGGAATTCTAGCACTGCAAATGCAGTCTCTGTGTTTTTCTGGTTTTTGTGGCTCAACGGATATTTTCCGTGGCAGCACAGAAGTGAAACTATCTTAAAGACCATCTGACAACGGTA
>CAVCKM010000169.1:0-5458 GCA_963602765.1 Alistipes putredinis
AAGAAGGAAGGAAAAGATGCCGGATAAAATCAAAAAGACACAAAGAGCAATCCGTCTAAAGAAGTAATTTAACGAATGCGTGGAATTTTTAGAACACGCCTTAAGACAATTCCCCAAATGTTTTTAGCCAAAAAGCAGAAGAATCCCCAAATGGTTTTGGGGAGATGGGGGCATATAACTTTACAATTCCCTTTCATACAACCAGCAATGTTTGTTTATGGCAGAATCTTACATTTATATGCTCCCCAATAGGGAACGCGACTTGCCAGCCATTTAATGCAATGTATTCATAATTTATTCCTCTTCCGCTTCGCGGCACTCTACCATTTCTGTACCCCTATAGATGACGACGAGCTTGTGTAGCGTCGTTGTCTTGACGGACTCACGGACAATGTCGCTGTCGGCGTAGCGGCGTATCTGGGCCGAGGCCTCCTTGAAGAGCTGCTTCACCTGCGCATCCGTTGTAGTGGACTTGCAGTATTTTAGTTCTACGATGTAGGAGTCGGTCATGCTCCTGTACATGTCGCAGAGCGGGAGGAGGAAGATATCGGCGTATCCGCCGTCGTTGTCCAGCTCGGAGATGGGGCGGTAGAACTGGCACTGGCTTGTCATGGCAAGCGTGAAGCCGTGTACGAAGGCTTCGCCCTTCTGCTTGTCACGCTGCGAGGCGTAACGCTTCAGACAGTCGGCGATGTAGTCGAAGTAGGGTTTGTAGTCGCCATGGAATGCCATCTGGCTTTCCAGTTTGTTCTTGGCATAAGGCTCATACGTAAGTTCGTTCTCCTTGTAGGTGGCGAGCAGATAGGTGTACATCTGGTCGCGCACCACCTCGTTGGGGATGATGAACTTTGTTTCGCCATCATACTCTCCGTCTATCGTCACCATGCCGAAGTAGAAGAGCAGGCTGAGGAAGTTGTCCGGGTCGTTTATCTGTTCGGCAGGGAAGTTCTCCACCAGTTTTCCTGTGACGAATCCTTTCGTGACGAGTTCCTGTATGATGCTGGCGTCGTTGGAGAAGTTTTTGTCGTGGCGTATGAGCATACGGATTTTCTCATAATCTATACGCACGTTGCTCTCCACCATCTTGTCGGGGAAGTTGTATTCGTTGCGTATGTACTTGTCCAGGAAGTTCAGCACCATGACGGAGTTGTACATGGTGGTCTTGCCGTACCTTCTGAGAGAAAAGCAGTAGTTGTCGTACCACGGCTTCATGGCCTTTATCAATTCGTCCACCGTGTGGTTGAACGGCAATACGCTGGCGTAATATCCGAGCATATCGCGCACCTCTTCTTCGGTGAATCCAGTCATCTCGTTGAACTCGGGTTCGAGGGAGTAGTTGGTGCCGATGTTGAAGCCGCTGGTGAGGTCGTCCATGGTGACTGGGCTGACACCCGTCACGAAGACTCTGCCCAGTGCACTGCCGGCAGCTCCCTTTATCGTGTTGAAGAACTTTCTCA
The DNA here is from genome assembly GCA_963602765.1 of Alistipes putredinis. GTDB lineage: Bacteria > Bacteroidota > Bacteroidia > Bacteroidales > Bacteroidaceae > Prevotella. Next base: position 1,458 of record CAVCKM010000169.1, read on the forward strand.
GATAACCTTCGCCGTGAGTTTGGTTGCGGTAGCGTTCCAAGTATTCTTCATTGGAGAGGATCATGTTGGTGAAATTGTCGTACTCGTCAATGAAGAGGTAAATCTTATGGTTTACCTCCATGGTTTTCTGACAGAGAAAACGGAGTTGTTCTATTGCTCCGTCCTTTTTGTTCATTTCCTCCTTTGTGCCGGGAGGCAGGAGGTGGGCATAGATGTCGCAGAAGTAGCCGAAGCAAAGGTTGCAATGGCCGTCCAGTCCCCGCTTGTAGTCATCCAGCCCGCCGACGACCTCGGCAAAGTTGAGGTGTATGACGAGGTACTTGTTTCGTTCTGGTGTAGGGTTCTCGCCTATGTACAGTTTTCCGAACAGACTCTCGAACTTATCCTTTTTGTTGATGTCGTAGTAGTTTTCGAGCATGGAGAGGGTAAGCGTCTTGCCGAAACGGCGAGGGCGTATGAAGAAGAAATACTTGTTGGATGCCTCTATCTCCTCGATGAACGGTGTCTTGTCCACGTAGTAGCAGTCTTCCTCTATTATTGCCTCAAAGTTCTGCATGCCGTACGGTATGCGCTTGCGGTATATACGCTTTTTCCTTTCTCTTATTGCCATATTCTTGTGGTATGTAGTGGTTCTCTTTATGCTTGCTCCTAATTTTTTTGCAAAGGTAACGATTTTCCATTGATTTTGCATTGGTTCGTCCGTAAATTTTGTTGTTCTTACAGGGGAGGACGGAAGACAGGGTAAAAAATGCCGTGCTCCGGGTAGACGCTGTTAGCAGTAAAAGTCGTAACTTTGCACCCAGATTCAATTACCCTAACCCTTATATATAATATGTATATAGAAAACATCAAGTCGCCAGCCGACCTAAAGCCGCTGGACATCGAAGCACTCCGAACCGTTGCAGACGAGACACGTCAGGCCGTACTCAACCGCGTCAGCAAGCACGGCGGACACGTCGGACCTAACCTCGGATTCGTTGAAGCCACCGTGGCACTCCACTACGTCTTCGACGCCCCGAAGGACAAAATCGTCTTCGACGTCAGCCACCAGAGCTATCCGCACAAGGTGCTCACCGGCCGCACCGCAGGATTCCTCGGCGACCTCGACGACATGAACGCCATCTCCGGCTACTCCTCCCCGGCGGAAAACCCCGTCTACGACAACTTCGAAGTCGGACACACGTCCACGTCCATTAGCCTTGCCACAGGTCTGCAGAAGGCACGCGACATAAAAGGCACTGACGAGAACATCATCGCCGTCATCGGCGACGGCTCACTCTCCGGCGGCGAAGCCTTTGAGGGACTCGACGAGGCCTCCGAACTCGGCACCGGCATCATCATCGTCGTCAACGACAACGAGATGTCAATAGCCGAAAACCACGGCGGCATATACAAAAACCTCCGCGCACTCCGCGAGAGCCACGGCGCCTGCCAGCACAACTGGTTCAAGGCGTGGGGCTTCGACTACTACTACCTCGAAGAGGGCAACGACGTGGAGAAACTCGTCGGGACGTTCCGACAGGTGAAAGGCACGGACAAGCCTACCGTCGTACACATACACACCGAAAAAGGACACGGCTTCGCTCCTGCCGTAAAGGACAAGGAGAGATGGCACTACGGAATGCCCTTCAACGTCGAGGACGGCAGTCGCCCGGCGATGCCCGCCACCGAGAGCTACGAGGAGCTATACAGCAACTGGATGCTCCGTGAGATGAAGCAAGACCCGACACTCATCGCCGTCACCGCCGGAACACCCTCCGCTGCAGGATTTACACGTGAGAAACGCGAGGAGGCTGGCAAGCAGCACATCGATATGGGCATTGCCGAAGAACAGGCCGTCGCCATGATATCAGGCATGGCAAAGGGCGGACTGCGCCCCGTGTGGACCGTCTACAGCACTTTCGTCCAGCGCACCTACGACCAGATAGCCCAGGACCTCTGCATCAACGCCAACCCTGCCGTCATAAACGTGGTATGGGGAGGAACGGCATCGATGAACGACATCACGCACATCTGCCTCTTCGACATACCGATGCTCTGCAGCATACCGGGACTGACATACCTGGCCCCCACCACGTGTGAGGAGTACTTTGCCATGCTCAAGTGGGCAATAAAGCAAGACCAGAAGCCCGTCGCACTGCGCACCCCCAGCAACGGAGTTGTCCACACCACGGAGGCGGTGGACACTGAGTACGGCTTCGAACCAAAATACAAAATCATGCACAAGGGCGAGAAGGTGGCCGTCATCGCAGCAGGTTCCTTCTACCAAAAGGGTGAGAACGTCGTCCGCCTGCTTGCCGACAAGGGCATCGATGCCACGCTCATCAATCCGCGATACCTCAATGCCGTAGACCCTACGACGCTGGACAGCCTGAAGCAGGACCACCAGATTGTCGTCACCCTCGAGGACGGATGCAAGGACGGCGGATTCGGAGAGCGCATCGCCGCATACTACGCCACGGCGGACATGAAGGTCATCGTCGGAGGTGTGAAGAAAGACCTCTACGACCGCTACGACCTCCAGCAGTTGCTCGCTGACAACCGCCTGCTCGACGAACAAATAGTGGAAGACATTACTGCACTACTATGAAAGAACAGACATTCAATACCATCCAGGAGTTTAACGACTGCTACGGTTTCGAGACCCAGCATCCGTTGGTGAGCGTCGTGCGCTACGACAAGCAGCACACGCTCGAAGAGCACGTCGTCCACTACGGCTTCTACGCCATCTTCTTGAAAGAGAACAAGGGGTGCAAACTCTCCTACGGGCGGACGGAGTACGACTTCGACGAGATGACCGTAACCAGTTTTGCGCCCGGACAGAGCATACACGTGGAGCCCAACCCCGGCGTGGTCTACCCCAAGTGGACTGCGCTGCTCTTCCATCCCGATCTGCTCAACCGCACCCAATTGGGGCGCAACATCAGCCGTTACGAGTTCTTCGACTACACCTCGAACGAGGCGCTCCACCTCTCGACGGAAGAGATAGCCATCTTTCGCGATGTGCTCTCCATGATTCAGCAGGAACTGAGCCATAGTATAGACAAACACACACGCGAGCTCATCGTCAGCAACATCGAGCTGCTCCTCAACTACTGCCTCCGCTTCTACGACCGCCAGTTCATCACGCGTGAGGAGATAAACCACACCGTCGTGAAGAAGTTCACCGCGCTGCTCGACGACTATATCGAAAAGAAGGCAAACCGCGAGGGACTCCCCACCGTAGCGTATTTCGCCGACAAGTGTTGCTACTCCGCAAAGTACTTCGGCGAACTCGTGAAGACCGAGACCGGGCGCACCGCCAAGGACTACATCAACTCGCGTCTCTTACGGGCTGCCAAGCAACTCTTGGCAGACGACACGCTGAACGTGACACAGGTGAGCCAGCAGTTAGGCTTCGAATACCCCCAGCACTTCGTCCGTTTCTTCAAGGCCCAAACCGGCAAGACCCCTTCGGACTTCCGGAAGTCGGCGTAAACACCAGATGTGAGGTGGTCGGTATAAAGCTTTCATAATTCCCCATAGTCCCCACGCCGCGGGCATCCTGTTCTCGCGGCGTGGGCATCGCCTCCCCACGGCTCGGGCATCGTGTGCCCAAGCCGTGGGGACAAGCGACTTTCTAAATGTCAGATAGTCAGCACTTTGTAATTACCAAAACGGTGTCATAGGACCTGTGAGCCTCAGTTTTATGATTAGCCAGCCTTAGTCTTAAGCCCCTCCAATCTCAGTCTTATACCCAGCAAACATAAGTAGTTCCAATGTCGGGCTGAAAGCCCAGAAACTCCATAGCCCAGGGCAACGCCCTGGGTTTTTTGTTTGCATTTGTCCATGCGCCCTGTAAGGGCAAAAGTATATAGACAAGAATACAGAATAAGCGGCATTCGGTTGATATGAATCAACTAAACGCCGCTTTTTGCGTATTTTCTGAAACTTTTCCAGAAAAACGTTTGGCAGTTTCGCTAAAACTCTGTACCTTTGCACTCGCTTTTGAAAACAAGCTC
>CAVCKM010000170.1:0-4792 GCA_963602765.1 Alistipes putredinis
TAAAGTACTTGTTCTTCATTGTCTTGTTCCTTTCCTTTGTTTTAGTCCCAACTGCCAAAGCCGTCCAGCGTTGCGCCTTCGTCAAACTCGCTGCTGTCGTAAGTTTCAGTGCCACTGCCAGTCAACAGACTGCCCTGCAGTTTTAGCTCCACCACTTCCAAGGCTGGAGCTTCGTAGTTTTTTCTTTGTGTCATAAATCTCTTTTCCTTATTAGCGGATTTTTAAGTTTTTGGTTGCAAAGGTACAAAATAAAAGGCGCATACGCCGCCCCCCCCGTTAAACTTTGTTAAACCACTACAAATACGTCAGCGTTGCGACTCTTATACAACAAAGGTCTATTCCCTTTATCTAAATCACATACTATGATGAGAAGAATATCAATAGTGATTCCTTAACTGGGTCGAAAACGACAGTTAAGGAACAATTATATGCGATAGTAGTTCCTTAACTATGTTAAAAATACCCGTTAAGGAACTACTATCCTTGTTTATTTCAAAAATTAATGGTATCTTTGCTCGCGGGAAATCAATGTTTGTATCCCCGTAAGTTTCATACAATCATATTTTACAATAGAAAGTTATGGTACATAATGGAATAATAGGGCGTAGTCGAGAACAGGAAATCATTCGCGATTATTGTAATAGCGGGAAGGCTGAGTTGATTGCCGTCTATGGTCGCCGGCGAGTTGGCAAAACATATCTGGTGAGAAGAATGTTTGATGATAAGTTTGCGTTTTCATTTACCGGTATGTATGAAGTGACTCGTGCCGTGAGCTTGGAACAGTTTCGGGTAAGTTTGGAACAATACTCGCATCGTCCTGTGGCAAAGTTGAAAGATTGGTTTGCTGCTTTTGAGGCGCTGCGCCATTATCTGGAATCACTTCAGCAGGAACAAATAGTCGTTTTCCTGGATGAGCTGCCTTGGTTGGATACGCCTAAAAGCAACTTCCTGGCTGCGTTCAGTTTCTTTTGGAACAATTGGGCCTCTACCGTCAGCAACCTTAAATTGCTGATATGCGGTTCCTCTACGACTTGGATGCTTTCGCACATCATCGGCGACAAAGGTGGGCTGTATGGCAGGGTGAGCCGCCCGGTCTATTTGGCACCATTCAATCTTGGTGAGACAGAGCTGTTCCTCAGAGAAATCAAGGGAATGGAATTAAGCCGCCGTCAGGTGCTTGATGTCTATATGGTCTTGGGGGGAATACCTTATTATTTGGATATGATAGAGAAGGGAGTCCCTTTGGATGTATGTATTGACCATTTGTTTTTTGCACAGGGAGCACCTTTGCGTGGGGAGTTTGATTTTCTCTTCCGATCCTTGTTCAAGGACTCTCTGGTTTATCGCAGAATAGTGGAGATTCTCTCCTCCAAGATGCGAGGTATGAGCCGAAAGGAGATTATGGAGACTGCCAAGCTGAAGGAAGGCGGAAAGTTGACAGAGGTGCTGGCGAATCTACTGAGATGTGACTTTATTCGTAAGTACTCTGCCATTGGCAAGAGTGAGCGTGAGGCACAATACCAGTTGACCGATATGTTTTCCTTGTTCCATATTCGTTTTGTAGCCAAAAGCAACGGACAGGATGAGCATTTCTGGAGCAATCTGCGTGGTGATGGGAGCCGGGTGGCTTGGAGCGGATATGCTTTTGAGCAAATATGCCTGCACCACATACCTCAATTGAAGCGGGCATTGGGGATTTTTGGTATTTTGAGCAATGTCTGTTCTTGGGCCTGTCTGCCTTTTGTCGATTCCACGGGCATTCGTTGGAAGGGAGGACAGATAGACCTTCTGATAGATCGCAATGATGGAGCTATCAATGTCTGTGAGATGAAATATGCCGATGAAGAATATGTGATAAGTGCCGAGTATGAGCAGCGATTGCAAGAACGGGCATCTTTGTTCCGTCAAGTTACGAAGACAAAGAAAACGTTGTTGTGTACTTTTGTCACGACCTATGGGGTGAAGAAGAATATGCATAGTGGTATTGTGCAAAGCGAAGTTAAAATAGATGATTTGTTTGATGTCCGTTCCGTGTAGGTGACATGGACTGCGTTTATAAATAGGTGGCACGAAACGTACCGGTGAGCATCTGCGAAAGAGCTACCCCGTTTTTGGCAACTGGAAACAAAAAAAAGGCAAAAAGTTTTCCCATTTCGAATAAAAGCAGTATCTTTGTACGCTTTAATTGCATTAACACAGCATGCACGACGGACAGATAGTCATCATTGGCCGGGCACGGCGGTACTCGCCGAACAGCACGGAAAAGGACGCGGCAATACTCCGGGAAGTGGCACACAGACTACAGGAAAAGGGTTTGCAAACCACGGTACTCCCGGAAGACGAGGCAGACAGCGGACTGCCAACAGCCTTTGTCTACGTGACCATGGGGCGCAGCGAGACCCTGCTGCAACAGCTCGAAGTGCGAGAGCGACAGGGCGCAACCGTTGTCAACAGCCCCACCGCCGTCCGTCTCTGCTGCCGCAGACGGGAGCAGATGGAGCGGTTGGAGCAGGCCGGCATCCGTGTCGCGCCACTGGAGGGCAGCGACGGCTACTGGGTGAAGCGGGGCGACACCTCGGCACAGACCCCCAGCGACGTGCGCTTCTGTCCCGACAAAGCGAGTGCCACGGCTGCCGAGCAGGAGATGAAAGACCGGGGTATTATAGAAACGGACACGCGCGCACACGTAAAGGGAGACCTCGTGAAGTTCTACGGCGTGAGGGGAACACCCTTCTTCCGCCACTACTATCCCGGCGATGATGGCCAGAGCAAGTTTGGCGACGAGGCGCACAACGGAAGGCCGCACCACTACCCCTTTGACACCCGTTGCCTGCAACAGATGGTCAACCGCGCGGCAGAGCTGCTGGACACCGACATCTACGGCGGAGACTGCATCATCCGCCCCGACGGCACACCCGTGCTGATTGACTTCAACGACTGGCCCAGCTTCAGTCGGTGTCGGGAAGAGGCCGCAGCGGCCATCGCCACGCGCATCCTGCAAAAGGTAGGACGGCAAGAGACCACAGAGAAAATAGAGAAATGACGCAAGAGACAAACATACTTGAGACCCAGGGGCTAATCTTCGACTACGGCGGCACCCTCGACACGGGCGGCTGCCACTGGGGGAAGGTGCTGTGGCACGCCTACCAGCAAGTGGGAGTGCCCGTCACGGAGGAACGTTTCCGCGAGGCATACGTCCACGGAGAGCGCACCCTGGCCAAGAATCCCGTCATACAGCCCGACTTCACCTTCCGCCGCACCCTCGACGAGAAGCTGCGCATCGAACTGGACTACCTCGGACTGCCCGACTACCACGACAACATCCTCGAACGACTCTACTGCGGCGTATGCCAACACACCGCCGAGAGCCGCCGCGTGCTCCGTCAGCTGAAGGAGCGCGTACCTCTGGTACTGGTGAGCAATTTCTACGGCAACATCGCCACCGTGCTCCGCGAGTTCGGCCTCGACGGCCTGTTCAGCCACATCGTGGAGTCAGCCGTGGTCGGCGTGCGGAAGCCCGACCCACAGATTTTCCACCTCGGCGTGGAAGCCCTCGGTATGGAGGCAGGGGCGGTGACCGTTGTCGGCGACAGCATCGACAAGGACATCATCCCGGCGCGGAAGGCTGGTTGCCACACCGTGTGGACGCGCGGCGAGCAATGGACGGACGCACCCGTGGACACGTCGAAGGCTGACCTCGTCATTGACCGCCTCGACCAACTATTAGACAACAACAATATAAAATATATAAAAAACTAAGTGTTATGAAACAAACTAATGTAAAGCCTGCAGAAGGCAAATTGGGAATTATGGTAGTGGGCTGCGGTGCCGTGGCCACTACGTTCATGACGGGCGTGCTTATGACGCGCAAGGGACTGGCAAAGCCCATCGGCTCCATGACGCAGTACGACAAGATTCGTATCGGACAGGGCACGAACAAGCAATATCTCCACTACAAGGACATCGTACCCCTGGCCAGCCTCGACGACATCGTGTTCGGCACATGGGACGTCTATCCCCAGAACGCCTATCAGGTTGCCCTGTACGCCGAGGTGCTGAAGGAAAAGGACATCGAGCCGGTGCGCAGTGAGCTGGAGCAGATTGTGCCCATGAAGGCCGCCTTCGACAAGAACTACGCCAAGCGTCTGGACGGCGACAACGTGAAGGACTGCAAGACACGCTGGGACATGGTGGAGGCCGTGCGCAAGGACATCCGCGACTTCAAGGAGAAGAACGGCTGCGCACGCATCGTGGTCATCTGGGCCGCTTCCACAGAGATCTACGTTCCCGTGGACGAGAAGATACACGGCACACTGGCTGCCCTCGAACAGGCCATGAAGGCCGACGACCGTGAGCACGTGGCTCCCTCCATGTGCTACGCCTACGCCGCACTGGCCGAGGGTGCTCCCTTCATCATGGGCGCACCGAACACCACCGTCGACATCCCGGCCATGTGGGAACTGGCCGAGAAGACCAAGATGCCCATCGCCGGCAAGGACTTCAAGACTGGACAGACCCTCGTGAAGTCGGGCTTCGCCCCCATCATCGGCACACGCTGCCTCGGACTGCACGGCTGGTTCTCCACCAACATCCTCGGCAACCGCGACGGTCTCGTGCTTGACGAGCCGGCCAACTTCCACACCAAGGAGGTCAGCAAGCTCTCCACCCTGGAGACCATCCTCAAGCCCGACGTGCAGCCCGACCTCTACGGCCACGGCAACGACGAGGACACACAGTATTTCCACAAGGTGCGCATCAACTACTATCCGCCGCGCAACGACAACAAGGAGGG